>JAUUSJ010000170.1 GCA_030841965.1 Blautia sp. | reverse complement strand
GGAAGCGGCAAAAATCAGCGTATGTCGAAAAACCGTGGGAACGAACGTGTTTTTGAAGGACATATCGACGGACTCTCTTTGCGTCTCTTTTCTTTTCACGTCTCTTTCCGACTTCACAAAATTCTTACAATACTCTTTCTCTTTCCTAGAAATCGGAAAATGAATTGCTGAGCCCCCCAAGATATGGTATAATAAATAAAACCTCGAGAAACACGAATCTGTTTCTTTACGCAAAAAGCGCATAGAATGAGGTATTTTATAAAAGAAGATAGGAGGAGAGAAAAGTATGAAGAAGAAATTATTATCACTATTTTTATGCCTTGGGATGCTATCCTTATGTTTTATGAATCCCATGATTACCAAAGCAGATACGATTCAGGCAGCAGTGACAGAAGTAAAGCTGAACAAATCCGTTATCACAATGAAAGTCGGACAGTATTCCACATTGAAAGCCACAATCTATCCAACAAGTTCTAACTATTTGACCGTTTCCTTCAAGTCCAGTAATTCCAATATAAGCTTGGAGAGAAAGTCAAATAATTCTGTCAAAGTGACAGGAAAGAAAGCGGGAACATCGACAATCACGGCAACTGCGAGAGCGACAGGAAGTAATGTCGATGTGAAAGCAACATGTAAAGTAATTGTAACTAGCGGTTCCGTTGTCGCTCCAAAGAGCGTTACGATCTCATCCAGCTCAAAGAAGAGTTCTAAGACAACTTATATTGGAAATTCCTGTACCTTGAAGGCGACTGTCTCACCTTCCAATGCGACGAACAAAAATATTACATGGAAATCAAGTAATAAGAATATTGCCGTTATAGATTCTAAAGGTAAGGTAAGTGGCAAGACACCAGGAACAGCCACAATTACAGCCACAGTTACGGGAACTAATATTAAGTCCACTTATAAGATAATCGTAAAAAAGAAGAGTCTTAAGATTTCACCGACTTCCCTTAATTTGGCAGTGGGAGAGAGATATACGATAAAAGTGACAAAATTAGAGCCTAGCACATCAAGAATTATCTGGAGGTCAAGTAATTCAAACTGTGTTACAGTAGATTCATCTGGAAAGATAAAGGGAATAAAAAAGGGAACAGCCGTAATTACAGCTTGTATATATGGAGAGAGCGTACAGAAGAAATGCAAAGTCACTGTAAGCTAGATTGCAAAATATCTGCCTAAAGAGGCAAGATAAATGAAAAAGGGCTGTCGAGAATCAAAACTTCAACAAGATATGAAGAACTTTTTAAAGTATTGATATCTTGTCTGAAAGATGAATTCTCGACAGCCTCTTTTGTTGCATATTAATTTGTATCATCTAGTGTTCTAGATTTCAAAAATACATAAGAGGAGCCGGTAGTATTAGGGGGAAGCTACCGGCATATGAAAAAAATGAAAAAAAGTTTTTTATAGTAACCTCTCGATTACTATGGTTAATAGTATAAGAGAAAACTGTGATTGAATTATGATAGAACTATGAAGAAACTGTGAAAAATCCACAAATTATAGGTCAAAAATTGTATAAATTGTGGGTTTTTTAAATTTTTATTTTCATTCAAAATAAAAAGACTGCTGAAAGCTAAGTTTTTCAACAGTCTTTTTTGTATCAACTTTTGGATGAACGAGTTTACAGTTTCTTATGAATAGAAAAGCTTCTGATAAGATAATTCGTCTGTTTTGTTCATCCTATTTCATAAGGTGAAGCTTTCTATAAATTTTTAGTAATTTTGTTCCAAGTGGCATATCCATTAAATCCTCCACAGTCACGGCCTTGAAGATAGGTAAGCTAATCGCATAGACTAAGACCGCAATCAAGATAGCTGGAATAATTGATATAATATTAGAGTAGATAATAAAATGGTGGATACCATGATAAACTACATAAGCTGCTACTCCCATAATCAGAGAGCAGATAAGAGGAAGAATAAAGGTTGTCTTTATTTCCTGCTTATAGGATAAATGCTTTCCAACGGCAATCCAGTTTAAAATACATACGACAAGAGGAAAAGTGACATTTCCGATTACCATGCCGTAAACTCCAAAATGAAAGAAATTTAGTAAAATATATACTAAAATAATATGGATAAAGAGCGAAAATGCAGAGTGGATAACGGAAAGTTTTAATAAATCCACACCCTGTAATACGGAATTTGTCACGGTGGATAGTGAGAAAAATACGACGGCGAAGCAGCCGATTACCATTAAATCTCTCGCTAATACCGAATTGTCGTTAAAAATTAACTGCATAATAGGGCTCGCCAAAGCCCCCATACCGACTGCGGAAGGAATTGCAATTAACATATTAAACTTGATGGTAGAGTAAATTTTTTGCTGTACTTCATTATGTTTTCCCTGCACTCTGGATGTAACAATACTTGGAATCATGGAAGTTCCAAGAGCGGTGGCTATGGCCACAGGAACATTTGTAAGTAAGCGGTATTTTCCAGAATAAACACCGAGCAGGGAGGCTCTTGTACTCTCGCTAAAGCCCTGTCTTGCCATCAAAATATTAAACAAAGAGTTATCAATAATACCACTGAGCTGATAGATAGTCTGGCTTAAAATAATCGGCACAATTGTGAGAATTAATAGCTTCAAAATCTGACCGTAGCTTTCTGTATTCTGCTCTGCCTGATAATACCTTGAATTATCCAGAGAAGATTTCTTCGTTATATACATAACGAGAAGGAAAAGAAAGGCAGCGACAGCTCCGCAAAATGTACCGAAGGTACCTCCAGCTGCACCGAAGGCAGCTACATTTGGAAGTTCAGCGTATTTTTTCATAAAATAAAAGGAGGCAGCCACACTGACAACAGCGTTTACAATTTGTTCGATTACCTGAGAGATGGAGGTAGGAATCATTGTATTTTTCCCCTGAAAGAGTCCTCTGATAACTCCCATAACAGAAAATACTAAAATAGTAGGAACCAACATCATCAAAGGCAGAGCGCTATTTGGACTTTTGAAGACATGGAGTGCGATAAAATCTGCTCCAAACCAAATGATTAAAGTCATAATAGTGCCGACGACTGTTGCGAAGAGCATGGCGACTTGGAAAATCCGTCGGGAGCTCTGGTATTCATGCATGACATCTTTTGCCGCAATTAATTTGGAGACAGCGAGAGGCAGACTGTAGGAAGAAAGAATTAAGCCCAGATTATACATCTCATAGGCTGTGTTATAGTAACCGATACCCTCGTTTCCCAAAATATTGGTCATCGGAATTTTGTAGACAAGACCGATGAGCCTGACGATAATGGATGCAACGGCGAGAATAGAACCTTGCACCAGAAAATTACTTGTGTTCTTTTTTTTGCTCATAATACCAACCTTTGCTATTCTATAGTGTAAATTTATTTGCGATATTGAGTTTGATAATTCAATATTACTTTCTATAGTATATCATAGAGACATAAGATAAAACAAGAGAAGAAAGGTGGAAAAAGTGAAGAAAAGAGATTGATTTTGTAAAAAAATTTCGATAAGATGATACCAGAGTCAAAAGTTTTAAAATCCGATGCAAGTTTGCTTGCAAGAGAATTTTTGAACTTGGGACCCGTCCGGTATCAAAGGGTTCAAAAGACCTTTTGACCCCAACATTATAAGATAAATGGTAAGAAAAGCATTAGAGGAGAGAAAAAAGTGAGATATTGGAAAATGAAAAAGTTAGCAGTCGGAATTCTTTTTGGTATATTATGTCTTGGCATTACATCCTGTGAGCATAATATTTTGACAATGAGATATAAAGAGAATATGGAAGAAGAGGAGAATTTGGGTGATAAGGTAGAAAAAAGCAAAAAGGATGCAATTCAGGGAACGGAGATTGTGGAGATTTATATTATAACACCGCCATACTCAAATCCTTTTTTTAAGGCGGAGGCGGAGGCTTTGACGAAAAAACTCAAAGAATATGGGTATCAGGTACGAGTCGTCTCTCATACTGATAATACAAAGGAGCAGGAGGAATTATTTGAGGCGGCAGTAGAAAGCAAAGCGGCCGCAATTATTTGTGATAACGCAGATAGTAAGCTATCGGCTGAGGCAATCGAGAGGGCGAAAGAGAAAGGAACTATCACTGTCTTAGTTGACCGAGGTATCGAGGAGGAGGGAATTGCCTTCGCGCAGATATTATCGGATAATTATGAGGGAGCTAGCTTAGTCGTGCAAAAATTTATAGAAGAGATGGAGGAAGAGGGAAAATATATTGAGCTTCTCGGTCTTGAGTCGGATGAGAATGCTGCAACTAGAAGTGCGGCATTTCACGCATATTTAGACAGCATGGAGGATATGGAGTTGATTGCGAGCGAGAGAGCAGACTGGGATTTTGAGAAGGCGAGAGATATCGTATCTCAATTATTAGAGAAGAATCCAGATGTGAAGGGAATTTTATGTGGAAATGATACGATGGCATTGGGAGCCTTGGACGCAGTGAGAGATGCGAACTTAGACCATGAGGTGATTATCACAGGAATCGACGGGAGTGACGATGTGATTGATGAGATAAAAAAAGGAAATATAAAGGCCACTGTGCTTCAGCCGGTCGATAAGATTGCAGATTTTGCAGTGACAGAAATTCACAAATATTTGACTGAGAAAGAAGAGACACCGGTGGAGGTACAGCATGTCTCTTGTGTATTAGTGACGGAGGAAAATGCAGAGAATATCACTAATTTTGAATACCATGAGTCGGAGGAAGAAGAGTAAGCAGCGACAAACAAAGTTCAGTAAAACGAAACAAAAGTCGCGCTTGACTAAAAGGATTCTCGCATAGTAGAATAAGAAAAAGAAAAGAAAGAAATATTGATGAGACCAGTTGACCTTGCTATAGAATATGGAGATATCTATATTGTATATAACATCCAATACTGATCAGACTGTGAAGTTTTCTTCATGTAAGTCGGGCCTATTTGGCAGCAGATAATCTGTGGGACAGTGTATGTATATTGTTCTGCAGATTTTTTTTACTTTGATGGTGATTCCTTTGGCGAACAATTTATCTGGTCAGACCATGAAAGCCGATTGCTCCGTATATTGCTCTTGCAATCGCCATCTGCATAGCTGCTTGTCGGAGCTTTCATATTAAGAAAGGAAATGGGGTATGAAGTATGAAGCAAAATAAACAAAAAATAAATTTAACAGACCAAGAAAAGAAAAAGACGGCGATGCGTGTATCAAATACAAGTATCGGTGTGAATATCTTATTATCCGTTGGAAAATTAGTGGCGGGGATTTTATCTCACTCTAGCGCCATGGTTTCGGATGCGATTCACTCGGCATCCGATGTGTTTAGTACATTGATTGTCATGATTGGAATTCATATTTCGAGTAAGGATTCTGACAGGGAGCATCAGTACGGTCATGAGAGATTTGAATGTGTCGCCTCTATTATATTAGCGACGGTTCTCGCACTTACTGGACTCGCAATCGGATATCAGGGAATGACCAAAATTATCGGAGGAATGCAGGGAGAGGAGTTAATTATCCCTGGAAAGATGGCACTTATCGCTGCATTTATCTCGATTATCGTGAAGGAAGGAATGTATTGGTATACGAGAAATGCGGCGAAGAAGATTAAATCTGGCGCACTTATGGCAGACGCATGGCATCATAGAAGTGACGCTTTATCTTCTGTTGGAAGTTTACTCGGTATCGGAGCTGCGATTCTTGGATTCCCAATCTTTGACCCAATCGCCAGTGTCGCAATCTGTTTTTGCATTTTTAAAGTATCCTATGATATTTATAAGGATGCCGTAGCTAAGATGTTAGATACTTCCTGTGACCAGGAGACGAATGAGAGAATGGAGGCAGTCATTTTAGCTCAGGACGGTGTGAGAGGAGTGGACTTACTAAAAACAAGACTCTTTGGCTCCAAAATCTATGTCGATGTAGAAATCAGTGCAGATGCAAGTTTGACTTTGGAGGATTCTCATGCGATAGCTGAGAGGGTGCATAGTAAGATTGAGGAAGAATTTGAGGATGTAAAGCACTGCATGGTTCATGTCAATCCTTATAGAGAACAGATAGCATAAGACGATGGGGATTTCATCTCAATTACTTGTATCTAAAATGAAGTTTTTCAATATTTAAAAATTTGAAAAGAGAGAGACAAAAAAGTCTACTCTCTTTTTTCTTTGCAAGAAATGTACGCCTTATAAATACAGTTGTACTAAAAATATAGCACAAATTTAGAGCGAAATAGGATGCAAAGATAGGAGAAAATGAATGAAAATTGTCTTTTTTATGCAAAATTTAGTCACATTATCTTGTGATTTCAAAGGGGTTGTGCTATACTAAGTGGCGTAATAATAGAGAATATAAAAATGAGGTCAGTTGTGGGCAAGATGGAGAAAAGCTGAGATTTTTCTGTAGGAATCTACTATTGTTTGGAGAATGGTGACAATCTGACCTTTTAGAAAGGTTTGGTACGAATATGAATCTTATGTATAAAAGTACAAGAAATAGCGCTGAGAAGGTGACGGCTTCCGAGGCAATCTTGAGAGGTCTGGCAAAGAACGCTGGTCTTTATGTCCCAGAGGAGATTCCAACGCTGGATAAGACGATGAGAGAGTTGGCTTCTATGAGTTATCAGGAGACCGCTTACGAGGTAATGAAGTTATTTTTGACAGATTTCACAGAGGAAGAGTTAAAATACTGTATTGAACATGCTTACGATAAGAAGTTCGATGTGGAAGAGATTGCGCCACTTGTGAAGGCAGACGGAGCTTATTATTTGGAGCTTTTTCACGGATCCACTATCGCATTTAAGGATATGGCACTCTCCATTTTGCCTTATCTATTGACAACATCTGCAAAGAAAAATCAGATTAAAAATGAGATTGTCATTCTCACGGCTACTTCTGGTGACACAGGTAAAGCTGCGTTGGCGGGATTTGCGGATGTAGAGGGAACAAAGATTATTGTATTTTATCCAAAGGCTGGTGTCAGTCCAATTCAGGAAAAACAGATGGTGACACAAAAGGGAGATAACACATATGTCATCGGAATTAAGGGAAATTTTGACGATGCTCAGACAGGAGTGAAGAAAATGTTCTCCGATGCCAAATTGGCCGAGGAGATGGATAAAGCTGGATACCAGTTCTCTTCTGCAAACTCGATTAATATAGGACGTTTAGTCCCACAGATTGTCTACTATGTATACGCTTATGCGAAAATGCTTGACAACGGCGAGATTGTAGATGGCGAAAAGATTAATATCGTTGTGCCTACAGGTAATTTTGGAAATATTTTGGCTGCATTTTATGCAAAACAGATGGGCTTACCTATCGCCAAATTAATCTGTGCCTCAAATGAGAATAAAGTATTATTTGACTTCTTCCAGACAGGAAGTTACGATAAGAATAGAGAGTTTATTTTGACATCCTCTCCATCTATGGATATTTTAATTTCCAGTAATCTGGAGAGATTAATTTATCGCATTTGTGGACATGATTCCAAGAAGAATATGGAGTTTATGAATCAGCTTTCTAAGGATGGCGTTTATAAGATTACAGATGAGATGAAGGATGAGTTAAAAGACTTCTGCGGAGGATATGCGACTGAGGAGGAGACTGCTGAGGTTATTAAGGAAATTTATGATAAGACAGGATATATTATCGATACTCACACGGCAGTGGCAGCGAAGGTCTATAAGAAATACAAACAAGAGACAGAGGATGAGACAAAAACGGTAATTGCATCTACGGCCAGCCCATATAAGTTTACGAGAAGTGTTATGGCGGCAGTGAGCGGCGATGTAGAGGGTAAGACAGATTTTGAGTTAGTGGATGAGTTAAATAAAATTTCTGGCGTCGCAGTTCCAAAGGCAATTGAGGAGATTCGGACAGCAAAAGTTCTTCATAATACTGTCTGCGAGACAGAGGATATGGAAAAGGAAGTTAGAAAAATCTTAGGTTGCTAGTATTGGGTCACTTATAGTTTGAATTGTAATGCAGAGTGATATGGTGTTGTGATGGTTTGAAATTTTTGGTGTAATGGTAGTGGGGACAGACGCAAAGAGAGTTCGTCGATATATCCTCGAAAAACACGTTCGTTCCCACGGTTTTTCGACATACGCTGATTTAT
>JAUUSJ010000169.1 GCA_030841965.1 Blautia sp. | reverse complement strand
AGCGTATGTCGAAAAACCGTGGGAACGAACGTGTTTTTGGAGGACATATCGACGGTCTCTCTTCGCGTCTCTCATCTCCCATCTCCCATCTCCCGTCTCCCATCTCATCTCATCCCATAAGCTCCAAAATCACTACAAAACAGAATACGGAACCCCCGAAGGATACATAATAACCTCAATCTCGCTAAATTCATCCCTCAAATACTTCGCCACATGTTCTATAAAAACATATTCCAGTCCATAATGTCCCGCCTCTATGACAGTGATTCCCATATCCATCGCATCTAATCCCTCGTGATGTCCGATATCACCTGTAATAATGACATCGGCATTTTTCCTCACTGCCTCTTTTATCATACTTCTTCCAGAGCCCGGAGAAATCGCAATGCGACGAATCTCTCTCTTTTTATCTCCAAATACAAGAACTCTCTCAAGTCCAAAGCTCTCCTTGACAAGCTCAGCACATTGTTCTAATGTGAGCGTTCTATCTAATACACCAATCTTCCCAATTCCCTTTACTCCCTGCTCTGACTCATTTGTAATCTCAAGCGGTTCCTCTGCTATAAGACCAATTCTTTTGGCTGCCAATTCAGGCATACCGCCCGCAATATCATAATTTGTATGCATCGCATAACAGGCAATATGATTCTCCACAAGAGTCAAAATCTTTCTTCCGAGAAATGTCTCATCATTTACCTGCTTTATCGAGGAAAAAATTACTGGATGATGTGTGACAAGTAAGTCAATCCCATCTCTCACAGCGTTATCGACAACCTCATTCGTCGCATCGAGCGCCACGCCAATTTTTCTTATCTCACTGTCTAATCTTCCGACTAAAAATCCAGAATTATCCCACGACATCGCATAGGAACTCGGCGCTAAGCTTTGTAATACCTCAATAACCTGCCTACATCTCATAGATAGATAACGCCTCCTTTACCTTTTGTTTCTCTCTTTCTAACTCTTCCAACCGTCTCTTGGCGCCCTCTGTCTGATGACAGAATAGGTTTGCCTCTATCGTCTCAAGGGAAGTCAGCTCCTTTTTCAAAAACTGGAGTAAAATCTCATCCCTCTGCTCTAAAAGATATCTTCCGTAATCGTACTCCATCTCTCGCTCATAAATCTCCTCACCGCCAAGCGCTCTTATAACTGTATAAAACTTTCCCTCATCGATGAGCATCTTCTCCTCCACAATCCGATATCCCATCGCATGAAGCTGTCTTCTTACCTTATAGAGTTCTGACTGTGGCTGCAAGATAAGTTCCTTTTTGGTAAGAAGAGCATGGGAGCCATCGCAAAGGATGCGAGCCATTAAGGCTCCTCCCATCCCAGCAATGACAATGGTTTCCACCTCATTATCAGAAAGCTTCTCCAAGCCGTCTGAGAGTCTTATCTCTATCTTATCTTCCAACCGATATGCTTTTATATTCTCGCTCGCACGCAAGAGAGGTCCCCGTCTCACATCCATCGCAATAGCATACTCTGTCTTACCCGACAGAATTAAATAAATTGGTATGTACGCATGGTCTGTCCCGATATCTGCTACTGCGCCCTGACCCTTTATCATATCAGCTACTGTCTGCAATCGTTTTGATAAGTCCATGTTTCCACCCTAATCTAAGAAATCCTTTAACTTACGGCTACGACTTGGATGTCTTAATTTTCTAAGTGCCTTCGCCTCAATCTGACGAATACGCTCTCTCGTTACTTTGAATTCCTTTCCAACTTCCTCCAATGTTCTCGCACGACCATCGTCAAGTCCAAAGCGAAGACGAAGTACCTTCTGCTCCCTCTCTGTCAATGTTCCAAGCACCTCAATCAACTGCTCCTTTAGAAGAGTAAATGCAGCCGCCTCAGCTGGAACTGGGACATTATCATCCTGAATGAAATCACCCAAATGACTGTCCTCCTCCTCGCCGATTGGCGTCTCCAAGGAAACTGGCTCCTGAGATATCTTCAAAATCTCTCTCACACGGTCGACAGGAAGATTCATCTCCTCCGCAATCTCCTCCGGAGTCGGTTCTCTACCTAGCTCCTGCAATAATTGTCTGGAAACGCGGACAAGCTTATTAATCGTCTCCACCATATGAACAGGAATACGAATGGTTCTCGCCTGGTCGGCAATCGCTCTTGTAATTGCCTGTCTAATCCACCATGTCGCATATGTGCTGAATTTATATCCCTTATGGTAGTCAAACTTCTCAACCGCCTTAATCAGACCAAGATTACCTTCCTGAATTAAATCCAAGAAAAGCATTCCTCTTCCGACATATCTCTTGGCAATACTTACAACAAGACGAAGATTTGCCTCGGCCAACTTCTTTTTGGCCTCCTCATCTCCTTCCTCCATACGCTGTGCAAGCTCAACTTCCTCCTCTGCACTCAAAAGTGGAACCTTACCAATCTCCTTTAAATACATACGGACAGGATCCTCTATACTGACTCCCTCAAGTACAGACATATCAAGCGCCTCGACATCGATATCCTCCTCCATAGAAAGGTCGATATCGTCATCATCATCCTGTGGAATCGTGAGAACATCCACACCATTTTGCTCCAAATACTCATAAATATACTCAATCTTCTCTGTACTTAGTTTCATATCTGCAAAATGCTGATTAATCTCCGTGTACTCGAGTACATTTTTCTTCTTCTTTGCAATATCCAATAGTTTTTTCAATTTTTCATTAAACTGAGCAATTTCATCCATTGGTTTTCCATCCATATTTTCTTCCATCCTTCCATACTTTGTTATATTCTAACCAAACTATAGAGAAATATGCAATCTCTGCAAGTTTGCTTTTTCTTTTATTAGCTCTTGCCATGTCATAATATCGTTGGAATGACTCATTTCATAGTCAATTCGGTTCTTTTTTACTTTTTTTACAATATCTGTAATAACCTTTTCATTATCCTTAGGCGACGGCTGCATTTTAAGGGAAGCGTGAAACAGCGAAGCTATCTCACTTTGCTCCTTTGCATTCTCAAACTGATTAATAATCTTAGCTGGTGTAACCTTACCCTCTTTTTCATACTGCTCAAAAAGTAAAATCGCAACCGCATGATAAGCTGGCTCCAAAAAATCATTGCTGTCAATCACTCCCTTCAAACTCTCAAAGAGCGAAGGTTCCTTGACAAGCCAAGTGAGAAGAAGCTTTTGTGCCTCTTTTCCCCCATCTGTTTTCTCCCTTTTTCGACTCTCCTGCCTAAGCTCATCCTGTCTTTTGGCCTCCTTTTGAAACGGCAATTCTCTTCCGTATCTTTCGACCAATTTTTCTAACTCCCTACCACTCATAAAATAAGCATTCGCAATCGCATCTATATAGTTTTTTCTCTCCAATGCCTCCTCAATCGTCGCTAATTTTTTAGCCACAGCATGTTGAAATGTCGTTCGGCTTTCTGGGTCTTGCTGATTGTATTTTTCTGAGAGAACCTTGACCTCAAACATAAAACTGCTTATCGCCTTGCCAATCCTCTCCTCCAGCGCTTCCCTTCCCAAAGCCTTAATAAATTCATCAGGGTCCTTATGAGGAGATAAATCAAGCACTTTCACTCGACATCCCACCTCCCGAAGAAGCGGAATCGCCCTAAGCGCAGCATTTTGCCCCGCCGTATCGCTGTCATACGATAGTATAACCTCATCTACATATCTCTTTATAAGCATCGCATGTTGGCTCGTAAACGCCGTTCCAAGAGAGGCCACCGTATTATCAAATCCCGCCTGATGCATTGTAATGACATCCATGTATCCCTCACATACAATAAAGTATGGCTTTCTCGCTTTCTTTGCATAAGTCAAGCCGTATAAATTTCGGCTTTTTTCAAACAGAACGGTTTCTCTTGAATTTAAGTACTTAGGCGTCCCATCTCCCATCACTCGCCCACCAAAGCCAATCACTCGATTTTGGACATCCAAAATAGGAAACATCACCCGGTTAAAAAACTTGTCCACCGCTCCTCGCTCATCAATCGAGACCAATCCAGAGTCTTTCAAATCCTGGTCGGTAAATCCCTTACTGCGCAAATATCGATATAAATCGTCGCGATAGCGGTCCGCATATCCAAGCCCGAACTTTTTAATCGTCTCCATCGTAATCCCGCGATTTCGTAAATATTCTAATCCTTTTTTACCTCTATCTTGTCCCAATAAGTAGTAAAAATAATTTGCAGCAAGCTTATTCATCTGACGAAGCTTTCCCTTCTCGTCATCTGCTCTTTTGTCTTTTTCACTTTTTTCTTCCCTCGGAATTTCCATTCCAGCTCGATTTGCAAGCTGTTCTACTGCCTCCACGAAGGAATCATTATTATATTGCATCAAAAAAGTAAAGACATTTCCTCCATTTCCACAGCCAAAACAGTAATACATCTGCTTATCTCTGCTGACAGAAAAAGATGCCGATTTCTCATTATGGAATGGACAAAGCCCAAAATAGTCACTTCCTTTTTTCTTCAATGCCACATAACCAGAAATCACATCTACAATATCATTTCTATTCCTCACTTCTTCAATAAATTCTTCTGAATAGTACATATATGCCTCTCCTCCCCTCCTTATTTGAGGCAGAAATGCCTTTTTTATTCACAAGTAACTTGGCAATATACGCTCTAATCAACAACAGGACTCATCTGATTTATAATTTTAATGATAAATTATGTAGTTGTGTGATATTACAATATATGCCCCTACAATATTAATATTCTACATTTTTTGCTAATATCCTTTTCTTTTTTAAAAAAAATTTCAAAACCTTTTTTTCTTAGTTCTATTCTTTCCTTTTTATATCTATTTATTTTTGGAATTAGGTTCTATTTTTATAATAGTTTTGGAATTTTATGGGGTATTTATATTATGAATGTTTTTGAGGGCGCTGGGCGCCAGTGACGCCCACTTAGCGCCGACCGGAGTGGAACGGAACGTAGATGAGAGAGCACATTATGCGGAGCAATCTGGTATCAAAGGCGTCAAAAGGCTTTTTTGACCCTGGTATCATGTTAAAGATTATGGTTTTTGAGGAGTTTAGAGAGATTGTTGGAGGAAGGAGGGGAAGATAATAAGAGAGCAAAAAAAGATGGAAGGAGACGCAAGAAAAAGAGGAAAAAGAGATGGAAGGAGACGCCAAAAAAAGAGGAAAAAGGGATGGAAGGAGACGCGAAAAAAAGAGGAAAAAGGGATGGAAGGAGACGCGAAAAGAGGAGGCAGGTATATGTCCCTCAAACACGTTCGTTCCCACGATTTTTCGACATACGCTGATTTTTGCCGCCTCCCGCAAACTCGCAGCTACGCTGCTCAGACAGTGCTCCAGCGGCAAAGCTAAGTATATCGAAAAATCGCTCCACTCTCTATCGTTTGTGGGGCATATACCTGCCTCCTCTTTTCGCTGTGCATCGGCTAAACAGTCTGAAAATGGTAAAACTTTTAATGTTGGATTGTTTTGTCAGTTTTTTATTTTGGCATCTGCATATTCGGCTCTACTACGGAGATGGCATCTAGAGACATCTTCATTAAGTCTTTCACTTCCTCCTCTGTAATATTCATACGCTTTGCAAGTTCCACAGGAGTTGCCTCTCTTCCTAACTCTCTCGCCAAATCCTGCGCTGCCTCGTCAAGTTCATTAACCCTGTTTACAATCTTTTTGCCTACCGACTGGCTATCTTTTTGTAACTTTATCGCCTGTTCTATTCCTCTTTGAATCTCATGAATGCAAAACTGCGAAAAAGGAATCTCAACGCTTGCAGAATATTCCTCCACGCCTTGAAGTAATCCTATATTGCCTTCTTGAATCAAATCACCAAGTAATAGTCCTCTATTTTGATATTTCATAGCGATGTCCGCCACTAACTTTAATCTAGACTCTATCAAAATAAGCTTTGCCTCCTCATCACCGGCAAGCATCTTTTCTACAAATTCTCTCTCTTCCTCTTCTCCTAACTCACGGATATCTCCGATTTCTTCCATGTACATCTGAAGAACTTTTTTCGCCTTCTCGTCTAAGATTATTTCTTCCTCCTCCTCAGATTCTGAAACAATATCTTCTCTTCCGACAATCTTAATCTGATTACTCATAAAATACTGGTAAATCAGCTCCATCTTTGTGTCATCTGATGCAAAATCTGAAAAATACTGTCTAATATCATCTAAAGTCAACTGATTATTCTGAGTCGCCGCAATACTCTTTAACTCCTCCAATGACTCTAAAAACTTTCCTTCCTGTTCCATCTAAATCTCTCCTATTCTATAAATGATTCTAATTTTTATCCACACCTTGCAAATGAATATGCATTTTTTGAAACTCTTCTACCAATAAACAAAAATCCTGTCTAAGTTTTGTTTAGTACAAATTTTATCTAATGCAAAACTCTATCTGACGCAGAGTTCTATTTAACACAAAGCCCTATTTAAGACAAAGCTCTATCTAAGACAAAGCTCTATCGGACAATGGTCGGACCCCATAATATCTGCATGAATTCCAACATCTATGATGTCCTCAGCTAAATCCTCCGATACCCCGAAATAATCAATACGCCATCCCGCATTCTTCTCTCTCGCTGAAAAGCGATAAGACCACCAGCTATAAGCTCCCTCCATATCAGGATAACAATAGCGGAAGGTGTCCACAAATCCCGCATCCAATAATTCACTGAACTTCTCTCTCTCTTCGTCGGTAAAGCCTGAATTCCCTCGATTTGCTTTCGCATTTTTTAAGTCAATCTCCTTATGCGCCACATTTAAATCTCCACAAAAAATAACTGGCTTCTTTTCATGGAGCGAAACCAAATACTCACGGAAAGCATCATCCCATTCCTGGCGATACGGAAGTCTCTCCAGCCCTCTCTTTGAGTTTGGTGTATAGCAAGTCACCACATAATATTCCTCGTACTCAAGTGTAATGACTCTTCCTTCTTTATCATGCTCCTCTATTCCCATCCCATACATTACACAAAGAGGTTCATACTTTGTAAAAATCGCAGTTCCAGAATATCCCTTTTTCTCTGCATAATTCCAATACTGAAAATACTCCGGCATATCAAGCTCAATCTGCCCCTCCTGCAGTTTTGTCTCCTGCACACAAAAAATATCCGCATCACATTCTCTAAAGAAATCCATAAATCCCTTCTTTACACACGCTCTCAAGCCATTCACATTCCACGATATCAACTTCATTATAATTAGGGCTCGGACACTCGTGACTTATGTCATGAGAGAAGAGCCTCCCTCCTTTCTCTTAACCCTTTCTGATTTCTACTTTATTCCTTCATCATAAATTTCAAGTTTCTTTCCCTCTCTCTTAAAATTTGAGATAAAAACTATTCCACAGGAAATTTTAAATTTCCTAAATTTTATTTTTCACAAAATTCAAGTCTAGCTTTATAGTATAGCATAAAAACTAAAGATAGAAAAGTGTTTTTTTACGAGGGATAGCATAAATTTTTATAAATAAAAAAGCAGAAAATTCACGTTAAAACTATATAATAGCTATTCCTATAAAAAAACATTTTGGATTATTTTACCAGTACACAGCCAAGAAGGGCTTGACATTATAGGAAGGTGTAGTGAACTCAAACAAAGATAATTAGAAGCAAACACAAACAGATACAGACCTATATATTTATACAGTTTCAGAATAGTTTCAGAGTAGTTTCGGAAAGCTCCTCAAAACTGTCAAAAATAGTGCTATCCTAATAAAGATATTGGGAAACTATATCTTATCAAAATTAAAAAAATTCAAAAATTATAAACGGGTATTAAAAATTGAATATAGTAGAAAAAAATGAAAACAGTAGAAAATGCCAATAAGAATAAGACTATCGTTACAGTTGAAAAAACACAAGAATAAAAAATACCTGTAAAATATTCCTGTAGTTACGGTTGTAAAATCAAATGAATGGAAAAACGCCTGTAAGAACAAACTTATAGTTACAGTTAAAAAAACACAAGAATAAAAAATGCCTGTAAAGCACTCCTAATAATTACAGTTGAAAAAACACAAGAATAAAAAATGCCTGTAAAGCACTCCCATAATTACAGTTAAAAAAACACAAGAATAAAAAATGCCTGTAAAACACTCCTATAATTACGGTTATAATAGCAAAAAAATAGAAAATCCCCGCAAGAACTTTTTACACCACATCAATAGTAATTGTCCTTATAAAAAATTTTAAATTCTTATCAGATTTTGCCAATACACAGCTAAGAGAGCAAGCAGATATCTCCTCCGTAAACGATAGAGAGTGGAGCGGTTTTTCG
>JAUUSJ010000168.1 GCA_030841965.1 Blautia sp. | reverse complement strand
TAAGTATATCGAAAAACCGCTCCACTCTCTATCGTTTTTAGAGGACATATCTTCTGCCTCTCTTCGCTGTGTACTGGCAAAACTTTATAAAAATTTTACGCTATGATATATAGATATAAGCATTGACATTAAATGAGCATTTGTTTATAATTATTTTTATGATATGTGATATAAACAGAGTTTTGAGGAGGAATAGTTATGGCATTTAAAAAATTGACAGCCCCTAGTCTGACAGACCTTTTTGTTAATGAATTGGAGCGGATGATTTTATCAAAAGAATTAGAGATTGGCGAAAAACTTCCGCCAGAGAGGAAACTTGCAGAAGAGATGAAAGTAAGTCTAGCTGTCATTAATGCCGGTATCACCCGCCTGACAGCGCTTGGATTTCTCCGCGTCGTTCCACGCAAAGGTGTATTTGTCGCTGACTATATTCGTGATGGCAATATGTCCACGATGAAAGAAATTATTGAATATACAGGAAATGAACTGGATTATGACGTCTTAGAACCAGTATCTCGCTTTCGTCGAAGTATTGAACTTGCTGCAACTAAGGCTGCATGTCATAATCGAACCGAAGAAGCCCTCGCAATTTTAGAAGGGCTTGTCGAGCGCGCCGAAAAAAAAGAAGAGATTTCAAATCTCCCTGACATCGGTTTCCAGTTTCATCATGAGGTCGCCGTTGCTAGCGGAAATATTTACTATCCGATGATTATCCAAAGCTGTAAGCCACTGTATATTCTATTTTACCGAATGCATCTTTCGCTAAACAAATCAGATAAAACGATAAAATCATTGCAAGATACGCTGATTGCAATTCAAAATAGAGATACTAAAGCGGCGGAGACTGCTATCAATGCGGCAATCGACCGCTGGATGGAAGCATTTGAAAAAGAACAAAATTAGGAGGATATCATGGCTGAAACATTTGTTTTGGGAGAGGGAAATGAACAGTTACAGACAAGTCACCAGAATATGTCTATGGCTGAAACATTTATTTTAGGGGAAGGTCTGAAAATAAGCACCGATTCAGAGAAGACACAATTGAATAATAATATTATGGTTGTTGGTCCCAGTGGCTCTGGTAAGACGATGAGCTATGCAGAAATGCGCCTGCTACGCACAACCGAGAGTAGTTTAATCGTCTCTCTCTCCAAGAGAAAACTTGTGAAAAAATATATGCCCCACTTTAAAGAGAAGGGATATAAAGTCATCGACTTGAACTTGATAAATCCAGACAAAAGCACAGCCTCTTACGACCCGATGGATTATGTAAAAACAACAGCAGATATCACTTATCTCGCCCAGTCCATTGTAATGGCAAATCCTCGAAAAAACAAGAGCCAGGAGGCGGACCCTTTTTGGGATGACGCTGCTCAGTCTCTTTTGTCGGCTCTAATTGCCTACGAAATGCATATTAAGACCTCACCTTCCTTTGCAGATGTCCTTGAACTTTTTTCAAAGCTTCATATTACGGATAGAGGGGATGCTATCGAGACAAATCTTGATTCCACTTTTGAGCGGTTAGAAAGAGAAAAGCCAGAGCATTTTGCCTGTCAATGCTGGAAAACCTTTCGTTTTTCTCCTATGCGCACGGCAAGCTGTATCTATTCTTCTCTCAATGTCACAATGGATACTATTTTCCGCCCAGAACTAAAAGCAGCTATGAGAAAAAAGCCTCCAGTTATATTTCATCAGCTTGCAAATAAGCGGACAGTGCTATTTGTCACAACTTCCGCCGTCAATCCGTCTCTGAATGCATTTGCTGGTCTATTTTACTCCCATGCGGTAAAGGAACTCTTTGAATATGCAGAATCCCGAGAAGACGGCGTCCTTCCGCGACCTGTTCATCTACTCTGTGATGATTTTGCCGTGGGTGCACAGATTCCTAATTTTGCACAGTATATTTCGATTTTCCGTGAAAAACAGATTTCCGTGTCAATTCTTCTACAATCAGAATCACAGCTGAAATCCATGTATGGGAAGGATGACGCAACTACGATTATCAATAACTGCGACCACTATATTTATCTGGGTGGTATGGATATTATGACCTGTCAAAATATTGCATTACGCATGAGCCTTCCTCTCGCCGAGGTGCTCTATATGCCTCTTGGCACAGAGTATATTTTTGAGCGTGGAAGAAAGCCGATTGTGACGGAACGTTTTCGAATTACAGAAGATGAGGAGTGGAAACGGATTTCTTGATTTATTATATTGGGTGGGGAGAGCTATAAAAAAAAGATATCATAAGATAAAATCTTACAATATCTTTTTTTATGGCAGTTATTTGTATTTTTATTTATATTTGTTTAGGGGATTTTATATTATTGCGAAACAATGCCCTTTCTTTTGCATTGTATTTCGTGTTCTTGTTACTATGTATCGGAAGTATTCTCCAATACGATTTTTCTCTCACTCTCTTCTAGGTAGAAAGTGGCAGTTTTTACCTGAAAGAGAGCGATATTTTCATTTTTTGGTTGGCAGCTATTACGAGGGGAAACATTTTCTATGCTGCCAATTGGATATTATTCTTTATTAAGGTAGGTAATTATCATTTCTCAAACGCTTTTATTTTTCTCTCTCTAAAGAGATATTAGAGATTTTTTCATAGTATTTTGCCAAAGCGCTGTGGTCATCTTTCTCATTTCCATCAGCCTTTAATGCCTGCATCATCTCCATAACCTGTCCTGTTAAAGGAGAGTAAGCGTTTACTGCATGAGATGCGTTTAAGGCATTTGTCAAGTCTTTGATGTGTAACTCAATACGGAATCCTGGCTTGAAGTTATGGTCTAACATCATAGGGGCTTTTGCATCCATAACAGTAGAACCAGCGAGTCCGCCTCTGATTGCCTGATATACTAAATCAGGGTCTGTGCCGAACTTCTTAGCAAATGTAAGAGCCTCAGCTACAGCAGCGATATTTACAGCTACAACCATCTGGTTTGCAAGTTTTGCAACGTTTCCTGAGCCAAGCTCACCGACATATACAACAGAACCAGCCATCTGCATTAATAAATCATAGTATTTATCAAATGTCTCTTTCTTTCCACCGACCATTACGGATAATGTTCCATCGATTGCCTTTGGCTCTCCACCACTTACAGGTGCGTCCATTAACTCAATTCCTCTCTCTGCAAGGTCAGCGCCGATTTTCTTAGACTCTGCTGGGTCGATAGAACTCATATCGATAACAAGAGTTCCCTCTTTTGCTCCGTCAGCGATACCGTCTTTTCCAAGACAAGCTGCACGTACATGTGGAGAGTTTGGAACCATTGTGATGATAACGTCACATTCTCTTGCAACCTCTGCACCACAGCTTGCTCCCTTAGCACCCATTGCAACTAACTCTGCTACAGATGCCTCATTAAAATCATATACTACTAATTCATTTCCTGCTTTTACAAGGTTTTTGCTCATAGGTTTTCCCATGATTCCTAATCCAATAAATCCTACTTTCATTTCATTCAGTCCTTTCTTATTTTTCGTATGATGTCTAATTCATATACGATATTAACTAGACATCTACTCTACATCAGTTACTTTTCATCTATTTCCCCAATTTTCTTGGAGTACTCCCAGAGAGAAAAGCCCTTCCCTGGGAGGCACCTCCGTTTTAGATAGGGATTCACTACGCAGCGACGTTCTTGCGAACATCGAATGTAGGTAGCTAGCAAAATTATATTTTTATGAACCCTTAAGATTAGCGCACTAAGCAAGGTTTTTTAGGGTCAAATTTCCATCCTGGAATTAAGTACTGCATTCCGATGGAGTCATCTCTTCCACCTAAGCAGTTATCCAAGTAAAGCTGATGTGCCTTCTTTACCTGCTCCATATCTACTTCAATTCCAAGACCTGGTTTCTTAGGTACTTCGACACATCCATCTACAATCTGTAATGGCTCTTTTGTCAATCTCTCAAGACCTTCCTGCCAAATCCAGTGTGTGTCAAGCGCATTATACTCTCCTGGGACAGCTGCTCCAACCTGTGTAAACATTGCCAAAGAAATATCAAAATGATTGTTGGAGTGAGAGCCCCATGTATATCCAAAATCATGGCACATCTGAGCAACACGAACGGAACCGCTCATTGTCCAAAAATGTGGGTCTGCCAAGATAATATCGACTGCCTGAGACTCTAAGGAATGTCCTACCTGTCTCCAGTCTGTCGCAATCATATTTGTCGCTGTTGGGAAGCCTGTACGTCTTCTGAACTCACTCATAATCTCACGTCCAGAGTAAACTCCCTCTGCTCCACATGGGTCCTCGCAGTAAGTTAAGATTCCCTGCATTCCTTTTACATACTCAACAGCCTCTTCTAATAACCATCCGCCGTTAGGGTCTAAGTCAATTCTTGCCTCTGGGAATGCTTTCTTTAATGCACGGATAACATCCATCTCCTCGTTTCCTGGGAGAACGCCACCCTTTAATTTAAAATCAACGAATCCATATTTCTCATGAGTTGCCTTTGCGAACTCGACAATCTTATCTGCTGTCAAAGCTTCCTCGTGACGAATTCTATACCACTCACAGTCAGAATCTTCCTCTGAATCATATGGTAAATCTGTTTTCTTTCTATCTCCTACAAAGAATAAGTATCCAAGCATACGAACCTTATCTCTTTGTTGTCCATCTCCAAGTAACTCGCATACTGGAACGCCAAGCTGCTTTCCAAGTAAGTCAAGACAAGGAGCCTCAATTGCTGTAATTACATGAACTCCTGTACGAAGGTCAAATGTCTGATTTCCACGAACATCTTCCTCGCCCTTAGAATCCAAATGAGCTTTTACTTTCAAAAGTGTACTCTTATACTCTGCAACTCTTGTTCCCTCCACGATTGGAATACATTCTTCCAAAGCCTTTGTGATTTTCTCACCGCCAGGAACCTCGCCGACACCTGTCTCACCATTGTCAGCATGCAAAACAACGATATTTCTTGTAAAATATGGAGCATGAGCACCACTTAAATTTAATTCCATACAGTCTTTTCCTGCTACAGGATAAACTTCCATTTTTGTAATTTTTGCCATCGTAGTTTCCTCCCTTTTCTACTAAATCAATCTTATAAAAGCTTTATCTCATACTCCCTCTTAGAGCAATCCAGCCTTTTTCATCTCGTCTTTTATCTTATCGAGAACTGGTCCTTCTGGAGTTGGTAAATTTGGTGTATAAGGAAGTCCAATATTTCTTCCTCTTAAGTTTACCATATCCTTCGCTGCCACTGGGAAGCTCGCTCCGTCCATCGATAAACGAACTGGATTTAATTTAAACTGTGCCTCAAGAGAACCTTGGATATCTCCAGCCACATATTTATTATAAATATCTGTGATTAATTCTGGCATAAAGTTTGCAGCTGTACAGACACCGCCGACTGCACCGTGACATAAAGAAGCATATAATAATGTGTCTTTGCCGCCAAATACTTTAAATCCAATATCTCTTGTTCTGCGGATAAATTCCGATGTCTGAGTCATATCTCCACTTGTATCTTTCATACCTACGATATTATCGACCTCGCGGGCAAGACGCTCCACTAAATTTGCGGACATCGTATATCCCACACGACCTGGGTTATTATAAAGAAGCATTGGAGTTTCTGAAACTGCATCTGCAATTGTCTTAAAATGCTGGAATAACTCCGTCTCTGTTGGTTTTAAAAACATCGGTTGAAGTACAGAGATACCTGTCGCTCCGTTTGCAGCTGCCATCTTTGCGAGACGCACACATTTCTTCGTGCTGATAGCTCCGATACCAAAATACACTGGAACTCTGCCCGCTGCCTGGTCAACCATAATCTTTAGTCCACGCTCCATCTCGTCCTCTTCGATAACATAAAACTCACCGTTACTTCCAAAAGCAAGAATACCAAGGACGCCGCCTTCAATTACATAATCAACCTGCTCTCTCAAAGCCTTCTCATCAATCAACTCATTCTCATCGATTGGTGTAATAATGGGAACAATTACACCCTTTAAAAAATCAGTATTCATTCTCGTCACCTCTCTTATATCTCTTACATCTCTTATTCGTCACTGTCCAAGCCAGTGCACTAGACATATATTTATTTCATCACTATTTTTTCGTTGAGGAGTCGTCTCCTACTTAACGGATACCTGCTCCTCAATCCCATTCACATCTCAATTTATATCTACACTATTATAATGCATTAGTGCATAAACATAGATAAAATCAATAACTCTATAATACCTACACCAGCCATAATCAAGGAAATAGCCGTCTTACAACGAATCTGGTCTTTCAACTCTGTCACACCGAACATACCATTCCATACCCAGAATCCACTGTCGTTGAAGTAGGAGAAGGAAATAGCACCTACACAACAGGAAATAGCCATCAAAAGTGGACTTACGGAGATAACACCCATCAAAGGTGCGGAAAGGGATGCCGCTGTTGTAATAGCAACGGTTGCAGAACCAAGAGCGATACGCATCAATGCTGCAATAACAAATGGAAGTAAAATGGCTGGTAATGGCAATGCCACAACTGCCTCACCGAGTGCATTACCTACACCACTCACCTTAATTACATTACCTAAAGAACCGCCGGCACCTGTAATTAACATGATAATACCTGTACTCTTAATGGAATCATCCATAATAGCTAAAACTTCTTTTGTATCGTCTTTTGCCATAAGGCCATAAATTGCAATCAATGTACCAATTGCAAGAGCGATGATTGGAGCACCGAGGAATGCCAAAATAGAATTCTCAAATCCAGCCATATCTGCAATTGTATTTGCAAGAATAAGTACTAATGGAACTACGATTGGAGCCATGGACATTGCAAGTCCTGGAAGTTTCTTCTCTCCGATCATATCATCCAACTGTTCCATAGATTTAATATACTCTTCCTTGAACTCTTTTCTATCAAATCCGCCGTCATCTGTTGGAACCTGATAAATCTTCTTTCCAATCCATTTACAGTAGAATACTGCAATAATCAGCATTGGAATAGAGATTAAAGAACCAAAGATAATCATCTGTCCAACATCAACACCTAACATCGTTGCCGCCGTTGTAGGTCCTGGTGTAGGAGGTACTAAACAATGTGTAAGCTGAAGTCCTGCTGCCATAGCAAGTGCTAATCCAATCAAAGATTTACCTGTCACTTTGGAAATCGCTTTACACAAAGGTGCAAAAATAACGATTGCGGAATCCGCAAATACCGGAATAGCGATAAACCATCCAGTAATTGCCAAAGCCCATTCCTCTTTCTTCTTTCCGACCGCCTTAATAAAGGAATAAGCCATCTGCTCAGCGGCTCCTGATTTCTCAAGAATACCTCCCATCATAACACCGAGACCGATAATAATACCGGTACTCTTTAATGTATTACCAAAACCATCCTGAATCGCTGTCACTAAACCCGTTACTTCCGTCCCATCTGCCAATGTCTGAGTTACAAGTGGCATACCACCGATAATGCCTGTAATACAACTTGCAATCATTAATGCAATAAATGTGTGGACCTTTGTCTTTGATACCAAAATTACCATTACCACGATACCAAGTATCAAACCAATCATCATACGTGTTGACTCACTCATTTTCTCACCTCTTAAATTTATAATTTTTTCTTAAAGTATCTATGCAATCCCTAACCCTTAAATTTATATCGATTGCGTTTGAAACCGGTTTCTCTCTCACGTGTAACCTTAGTATAAGAAAAAATATCGATAATTTCTATTGACAGAAACAACAAGTTTTTAGAGTTTTTTCTTTTAAAAAAATATTTTTTCATTTTACGAAATTTTTATTGCATTTTTACGCTATTTTATTTCAAATTCATTCTTTTTTATCATTTGGATTTTTTCTTGAAATGACTTTTTTCATATTTTGAAATATTTTTTACATATTTTGAAATTATAAATTTTTCACCAAATCCTATCGTTAAATTTTATTCATTTTCCCTCTTGTTTTAGGAATAGAGGGTAGGATATTTTTTTCATAGAAAGACAGACATCCCAAAGAAAGAAGAACAGACACTTCGTCATTTGAATATAAAATTCTCTTTGTAAATCCTCTTTACATTTCTCCATGATAATTATATTATTACTCCATTTGATTTCCCGCACCAGTGGTGCAAGTTTTATCAACTATATTTTATCTAAAAGCTGTATAATAATTATTCTTATCAAAAAATAAAAAAGAATTTTCTAGTATTTTGCCAGTACACAGGGAAGGGAGGTAGTCGGTATGTCCTCGAAAAACGATAGAGAGTGGAGCGGTTTTTCGATATACTTAGCTTTG
>JAUUSJ010000167.1 GCA_030841965.1 Blautia sp. | reverse complement strand
AACCGTGGGAACGAACGTGTTTTTCGAGGACATATCGACGGACTCTCTTAGCGTCTCATCTACTCCCACACTACCCCCACCCCCAAAATCATCCAACCAACAAAACCTTTACTCTATCAATATTCATACACCTCCAAAACAAATAGAGCTGCTGGAAAATAGAAAATTCCAATTCGATATCGCATGAAGTTTTTTCAAAACCTCTATATCTCAATCTATTTTCCAACAGCCCCATTATAAAAAACTTTTACTATTTCTTTTATACTTATAACTGCTTTATATATTCTTTTGTCTTTTTCATCACTTTCTTTAAATTCTTAATATCCTTTACCACCTTCCCCGTCTCAAGAGAATGATTCGCACCCTTTATCTTCACAAGAGGTAACCCCATCTTCTTACACGCCTTCTCGACATCCTTCGTCTTCGCCCAAGGGTCCAAAGTTCCGTGAAATACAATCCCCTCCTGTCTTATCACCTCAAAACTCTCTATAACTGGTGTATAAAAAATATTTTTCGTCTCAATCTTATGATTAGAAGCATAAGCCGAAGCTATCGCCGTCCCAATACTCTTCGAGATACATAGAACCTGCTCATACTTAGAAAAATCGACATCCTTTAAAATCTCTTCACTCTGACTCACTCCCGCCTCAAATGCTTCCAGCATCTTTTGTCGATTCCCCTTTATATCTTTGCCAAAATTTTGATATCTTACTTCTATTATCTCATATCCATAACTGGTAGCTATTTTTTTAGCATAATATAAAAGCGGCTTATCCACATGATATCCAATTCCTGGAAATATAATTGCAAGTCTCATCTTCCTTATCATGAGGCTCAAACGCTCGTGACTTTCATCATAAGAGAAGAACCTCTCTCCTTTCTATACCTAAACATAATAAACTTTTTTCGTATCCAGACAAATACATGCGAGCTTTCCGCCAAATACCTTTCCACAGTCAATTGCAATATGACGATTCTTAACAATAATCTTCCCCGTATTCCCAGGTTGCAACACAGTAGGAGTATGTCCAGTCACTAAGTATTTGTCTTTAAAATATACCTTACTATAATCGACTGGTTTAAAAATCAACTCCTCAATTGAGTAATCATCCAACTCTCTATCTGGTGAAAAATTATCCAGACCAGCATGTACCAAAATATATTCTTTTTTCCCAACTGTCACAATATCATACGGCTCAAACTCCTCAAGATATTCCAAAATAAACAGCCGCTCATCCTCATCAAGACTCTGGAACTGCTCCAATGTCACCTCACCGCCGTCTTCTTGCCATCTTCTCAGCTTCGCCATCATCTCTTTGTCCAGATTATTCTCTCCACTTGCAAGAACCTTTGTCAGTTTACTCAAAATTCTATATGCCACATATTCATGCTCTCCGATAATTGGATAGACATTTGGCCGCAACATCATATCCTGCAAAACCTTAATTGGCTCTGGACCATGGTCAATGCAATTTCCTAATATATACAAATCATCCTCATCTGAAAACTTAATTTTCTTTAGCATTTTCTCGTAGGCATCAAATTCTCCGTGAATGCCAGCCATTACATATATCATATCCGTTCCTCCATTCCGTAAATATAAATCTATTATACCACAGGTCTCGTCACAAGAAAAGCAAAGATGATATGAGTTTTTAGCAGAAAAATAGCCCTAGTATCATTCTCAGTATCATAATACTGCTTACTAGAGCTATTTTTATATTTTCTATTCTGTCTGAGCTGGAATCTCTTTGCGAGTTAAAATTTCCATAAACTCATCTCCCGTAATTGTCTCCTTCTCGTAGAGGAATTGCGCAATCTCGTCTAATTTTCTTCGATTATCCATCAAAAGCTGTTTCGCCTTCTCATGCTGCATCTTCACGAGCTCCACAACCTTCTTATCAATCTCATTTTGTGTCTCTGCGGAGCAGACAAGGGAGGAATCTCCTCCGAGGTACTGATTATTCACCGTCTCCATCGCAACCATATCAAACTCGTCACTCATACCGTACCTTGTAATCATCGCACGGGCGAGCTTTGTCGCCTGCTCAATATCATTTGCAGCCCCTGTCGTAATCTGTCCGAATATAATCTCCTCCGCCGCACGTCCAGCAGTAAAAGTAGCAATCTTATTCTCAATCTCTTCCTTTGTCATCAAATACTTATCAGCCTGCTCAACCTGCATCGTATATCCAAGTGCGCCTGAAGTACGAGGTATGATAGTAATCTTTTGGACTGGCGCAGAATGAGACTGTAAGGCAGCGACAAGTGCATGACCAACCTCATGATAGGCAACCGTACACTTCTCCTTATCAGAAAGAATTGCATTCTTCTTCTGATATCCAGCGATAACAACCTCGACGCTCTCCTCCAAATCCGCCTGATAAACAATATGGCGGTTATTGCGAACTGCTCGAAGTGCCGCCTCATTCACAATATTGGCAAGCTCTGCACCGGAAGCTCCAGATGCCATTCTCGCAATTGTATGGAAATTTACATTATCTGCAAGCTTAATCTTCTTCGCATGTACTCTCAAAATCGCCTCACGACCTGCCAAATCAGGGAGCTCAACTGGAACCCTTCTGTCAAAACGTCCTGGACGAGTGAGAGCTGGGTCTAATGACTCCGGTCTATTCGTTGCCGCCAAAATAATAACACCTGTATTGCCGCCAAATCCATCCATCTCTGTCAAGAGCTGGTTTAACGTCTGCTCTCTCTCATCATTTCCACCGAGATGGCCACCGTCTCTCTTCTTACCGATGGCATCAATCTCGTCGATAAAGACGATACAAGGAGCCTTCTCCTTTGCCTGCTGAAATAAATCACGCACCTTAGATGCACCCATGCCGACAAACATCTCGACAAACTCTGAGCCAGACATCGAGAAAAATGGCACATTCGCCTCTCCAGCCACTGCCTTTGCGAGCATCGTCTTACCTGTTCCCGGAGGTCCCACAAGGAGAACACCCTTTGGCATCGAAGCTCCGATATCTGAATATTTATTCGGATTATGCAGATAATCCACAATCTCCGCTAAATTCTCCTTCGCCTCATCCTCGCCTGCGACATCATCAAAGCGAATTCCCTCAGAGGATGGCACATAGACCTTGGCATTACTCTTACCCATACCAAACATCATCGAGTTTTTGCCACCCATATTGTCCATCATCTTCTTGCTCATTCTCTGACCTAACCATATAAACAAAGCAAGTGGAAGAATCGTCGTTATCAAAATACTCAAAATTGGTGACATCTGCTTTTGAATATCCTTTGTAAACTCCGCTCCGGACTCATAGAGGCGCTCCGTAAGTCCTGGGTCATCCATAATTCCTGTCTTATATATCGTTGAATCACTCTTATCTGTAAATATAATCTCTGATTCGTTTATCTGTACCCTAGAAATATTTCTCTCCTCTGTCATCTTCATAAAAGTATCATATCCGACTTCCTGCGTTCTATATCCAGTCAGCATCGGTGTGATAAACATGTTGATGAGCAGAAGAATAATTAAAACAATACCGTAATAAAAAATAAGCGGTTTTTTCGATGGTTTTACTTCCTTCATTCACTCTCTCCTTTTTCTATTTGTAAATAGCTATCCGTCTACTTGCTTCAATAGTGATACCCATTTACTTAAATTATTCATGTTTTGAGAATTGCGGGAGCACATTGTGCGGAGCAATTCGGTATCATAGGGGGCAAAAGACCTTTTGACCCCAACGTCATTATTATATCTTTATTTGTTTGTTATCATACAATATTTTCATTCTTTCTCAAATAGACAAACACTGTCATTATGTATAAATTTTTCTTTCAGAATCCTTTCTATATTCTTTCAAAATGATGGAAAATCCATATTCCAAAAAATAAGCTTTCTCTATTATTTTTCTTGCTCTTTTTCTGCTGTTTTCCTCGTCTCTTCTTTATCCTTCTCAGAAAATACATCCTCAATACATTTACCAGTGTTTCCAAAATTAATATTGCCTTTTATAAGCTGAGTCAAAATCTTGGCTATCTGTGCGGTATCCTCAATCCCAATCTCTTCCCACTCCTTCATGACTCCTCCAAAAGCATAGACATAATATGTTACAATCAATTTTTTCTCACCAACTGTATTATTGGGAAAAAGGTTATTACGCTCTATTGCCTCCAAAAGTGCCTTCTTCACAATGGAACTCACTAAATTAAGCGTAACTTCACCATAATTACTTGCCATGATTTTTTCCTTATAATGTCTATGTTCCGCCATAAATGTAAGGCAGTATTCTGCAATCTCTTCCATATTCTTTTTACTTGATATTTCCTGCGCCAAGTCTTCACAATGTCTTTGAATATCCCAAATAAGCATATCAGGGATATCCTTAAAATGATAATAAAAAGTTTGTCTTGTAATATGGCATTCCTCTACAATATCTGTCACAGTCAACTTCTTCTTATTCTTCGCATTGAGTAATCGCTCGCTAGCCTGCACTATCTGAAGCTTCATCTCATTTGACATTTTTTCTCTCCTCATTTTAGTCATTTTTTCACAAACTGACGTATCTGTAAATACGTATACTACATTAAATTTTATACAAATTCACCCAAAATTTCAAGAATTATTTTTATGAATTATACTCTATATCTTGGCGAAAATAAATAAGAGAGAAAGCTCAATCAATATACACACTCTCTATGCTATCCGACGAACTGACTGGACTTTTCTTATATTGAAGCGGAGAACAGCCCATCATATGACGAAACTTTTTAATATAATAACTAGTACTAGAAAATCCGCAACAAAAAGCAATCTCCGTCACATTCATCGCTGAATTATTCAGAAGCTCTAAACTCTTCGCAATTCGATATTCCGTCAAATATGTAATCGGCGACTTATGGAGAAGTTTTTGAAAAATTTTACAGCAATTACTCCTACATACATTGCCCGCCTCTGCAATTTCCTCCAATGTAATCTTCTCAGCATAATATTTATGAATAAAAAAAATCATATTTCTAAGCTCTTTAATATATTTCTCATTTCCATTCTCTTTGGCGTCGTTCTCATTTTTCATCAGGCGATACAAATATTTCCAGATATGAAATACACGCTGTATAATACTAAGCTCCATCTCCTCGTCCTTATTCTCTATAAGCGAATTTAAAATCTTTATATCACTAATAATCTTTAATCCAAACGGATTCTTCTCGTCAATAGATAGACAAGAACATCTCTCATTCTCTATAATCGGCTGTACATATCTTTCATAAATTGCAGAATACGGAGTCATAAGAGAAAGAGGAATGATAATACAGATAAACTCACAGTTTTCATCGTCTTTAGAATATCCATAATGAAACTGATTTGAATTTACAAATATCCCTCTTCCTTTCGTTAAGAGATATTCCCTTCCATTGACAGAATAATTCATCCTTCCACTCAAAATCACTATAAACTCAACATCGGTATGCCAGTGAACTACCGCCGATTTATTCGGATATACAGAAAGATAATTTCGGACCGCATAAAATGGAAGCTCTGGAATATTATACTGAACTGACTCTTTTCTGCTCTTTACATTCAATATCATTGGCGGAGCAAGATTTTTCTCCATTTCATTATAATTAGGCTCATACACTCTTAACTTTTGCCGTAAGAGGAGAGCCCTCCTCCTTCCTTTCTTGATACATTCTCATTATTAGATATACAATCGTTATATTATTATAGCATATATTCCTATATTTTAAAGATTTTTTAGAATATAATCTCCCTATAAATATAGAAATGATGTTGGGCTCAAAAGGTCCTTATACATTTTCTTATTTTAATCTTTCTTAGTTAGGCGTGACCTTATAATGTGAGTATTTAAACAGCCATATATCTCTCATATAATGGGCGTCACTTTCAAGAAAGATTCCTGTGAATCCAACCTCCTTACGCATCTAATATTTTTCTGCTCAAATATATATTAGATGACTAATGCCGTATCTCATACCGGCATAACAGGATTCACAAGATAATCTGTATAAATAATAATGATAGCAAAGAAGTATAGTATTTTTGTTCCTCTTTTTCGACAACTATACTTCTTTCTATTTTACGAACTACTCATCACCTAACTATATAATGTATAAAATCACCCAGAATGCACTCTATCTTCAAAAAATAGGGCATTCTTTATTTTAGCACCTCATTCATACTTCCCGTTCGATATCCTTTTAGGTCGAGAGAAACATAAGAAAAACCATACTCTATCAAACTCTCATACACGGTCTTTCGGATATCTTCCCTCAAAAACTTTTCTATATCCTCTGGAAGTACTTCAATTCTCGCAATATTTCCATGCACACGAACTCGCATCTGTCTAAATCCAAGCTGCATTAATAATTTTTCACTTTTCTCCACCAACATAAGCTTTTCCTTTGTAATTTTCTCTCCATAAGGAATACGAGAAGCCAAGCAGGCAAAAGATGGCTTATCCCAAGTCGGCAAATCAAGAGCCTTTGAGAGTCTTCGGATTTCTTTCTTAGTAAGCCCTGCCTCTCGAAGCGGACTTCTAATTGCGAGTTCTCGAATTGCCTTCATTCCAGGTCTATAATCTCCATCATCATCCACATTCGAGCCCTCAACGACATACTCCTTTCCATACTTTCTCGCAACCTTCTTTAATTTAGAAAAAATCGATTTTTTGCAAATATAACAGCGATTCTTTGGATTATCCGCAAATCCCGGTATGCTTAAATCATTTACCTCACAAATATAGTGACGAATCCCCTCTTTTTCACAAAATTCTCTCGCTTCCTCAAACTCATCCTCCGTAAAAGAATTCGACCGAATCGTCACAGCGATCGCCTCGTCCCCCAGGACATCATGCGCCACCTTCAATAAAAATGTGGAATCCACTCCACTCGAAAATGCAACTGCGACACTTCCCATCTCTCTCAAAATACTCTGTAATTTCTCTAATTTTTCATATCTCATTGAAACTCCCCTTTCTGTCTTTATCAGTATTTTCTCCTATAATTATTCATTATAATTTTTGATATAGATAAAGTCAAATGAAACTACTTTTTCTTCCTGTATTTTCTGTCACTTTCTTTCAAATGTGAATTGACATCACTATGCTCCCCTTATATAATGCTTTATAGGATTTTTATCAATTAGGTGAGAATACTTATCTACTCAAAGACAAACTAAAAACACATCATACATGACAACTTATTTTCTTCCTAGATAAATCCTTCACAAACTATCTGTAATATATCAATATAAAAAAGAGGAATGAAAAATGAACAAAACAGGAATTGTAACAGACAGTCATAGCAGTATCTCCCAAAAACTCGCAAAAGAACTTGGCATCTATGTTCTTCCCATGCCCTTTTATTTTGGAGAAGAATGTTATTATGAGGGAATTAATTTAACAAGAGATGATTTTTTCCAAAAAATAGATAGCAATCAGACTGTGACCACTTCGCAACCTTCACCTATGGATGTGATGCAGATTTGGAGAGAAGCGTTAAAAGAATACGAAGAAATCTTATATTTTCCTCTGAGCAGCGGACTAAGCAGCTCCTGTGCGACTGCAACTACTCTCGCTCTGGAAGATGAATTTGATAAAAAAGTATATGTCGTAGATAACGGACGCGTTGCCACACCGATGCATCGCTCCATTTTAGATGCCATAGAGATGATAGAAAAAGGACTCTCTGCAAGGGAAATTAAAGAAATTTTAGAAAAAACAAAAGATACTATGACAATTTATATTATGGTAGATACATTAGAATACCTAAAAAGAGGAGGAAGAATCACCGCCGCATCGGCCTCTATCGGAACCCTTCTTAATATTAAGCCAGTCTTATCTCTCACAACTGGAAAGCTTGATGTTATCCGAAAATGCCGCGGAGTAAAGAAAGCAAAAAAAGTTGCCATTGATGCGATGAGACATGATTTGGAAACAAAATTTAAAGAATATTATGACAAGGGGCAAGTACATCTTCTCGCCGCCTCCAGTGCTTCCCCAGAGAAAGCGGCCGCCTGGGTCGAGGAAATCAAATCAGAATTTCCTGGAATGGACGTCATGTACGATGACCTCTCCCTCGGTATTTGCTGTCATATCGGTCCGGATGGATTTGGAATCGGGTGTTCTTGCTATCCTTTATAATTCATTCTATCGGTTATCTGTGATAGTGTAAGATTTTTGTTAGTTGGATAATTGCTGGATTGGAAGCAGACGCGAAGAGAGGTCGAGGATAGGTTTTGGGAACAGACGCGAAGAGAGGTCGGAGATATGTCCTCCAAAAACACGTTCGTTCCCACGGT
>JAUUSJ010000166.1 GCA_030841965.1 Blautia sp. | reverse complement strand
ACCGTGGGAACGAACGTGTTTTTGGAGGATATATCGACGGACTCTCTTCGCGTCTACTCCCATCACGACCAATTATCCAACAAACCAAAACTTTACTCTACCAAAACAATTTCAGCCTTAACATGATAAGAAAGGAGAGCGGCATTTCCAAGTTGAATCAAGCGGATGCCTATAAAAGCCTATGAAAAAATATAAAAACTATAAAGGAATTTTCTTTATTCTCCCGAGCTTTATCGGCGTTTTAATCTTTTGGTTAATTCCTTATCTAGATGTTATCCGCCGTTCTTTTTTCAGTGCTGTTACAGGAGAATTCACGGCATTGCAAAATTATAAAACAATATTTCATAATCAGGCATTTTTATTGGCGGCGACGAATACAATACGCTTTTTTTGTATCTGTATTCCTATACTAGTACTATTATCCTTAATCATTGCAGTATTACTCACCAGACAGAAAAAACATATGCAGAGTCTTAAAACGATGTTTCTCCTGCCGATGGCAATTCCTGTTGCCTCCGTAGTATTATTATGGCAGCTATTATTTCATAGCCATGGTCTTTTCAATCATTTATTAGATATATTATCCCTACCTACTGTCGATTGGATGAATACGGATGCATCTTTTTATGTGCTTGTAGTAAGCTATCTATGGAGAAATCTGGGTTACGATATTGTGCTCTGGATTGCGGGAATCGTCTCCATTCCAGAAGTATTATGCGAGGCGGCAAAGGTTGACGGGGCGGATGAGTGGAAATGTTTCACGAAAATTATTATGCCAAACCTCCTCCCTTCTCTTTTTACGATTGTAGTCTTATCCCTCCTAAATGGTTTTAAAGTATTTCGAGAGGCGTATCTTGTTGCGGGAGATTATCCACAGGAAAAAATGTATTTGCTACAACATTTATTTAATAACTGGTACCGAGATTTAGCTTTGGATAAAATGTCCGCAGCAGCTGTAGTTACAGGCACTGTCATTTTATTTTTAATTTTAGGTCTTCAGAAAGTTTGGGAAAAGGAGGAGAGGTTTTGAAAAAAATATCGATTATTTTATTAGGCAGTCTGGCAGCTATCGCTGTATTTCCGATTTTCTTTCTTGTAGTGGGTTCTTTCATGGGAAAAAATGAGTTGACAACCATTTTACAGCCAGTCTTCGATACGAATATGAGCGGCTATGCTTCCTGGAAATTCATGCCGCAGTATCCAACTCTTCGCTCCTATGTAGAATTGCTCCTGGATTCTCCAGAATTTTTTGTCATGTTTTGGAATTCTGTAAAGATTACAGCTGGGATTTTGGCGGGGCAGCTCCTTGTCGGTGTGCCAGCGGCATGGGGATTTGCAAAATTTGATTTTCCAGGAAGGAAGGTTTTATTTACTATCTATATTGCCATGATGATGATGCCTTTTCAAGTGATGATGCTAAGTAATTACTTAGTTTTAGATTCCTTAAAGCTTCTAGACACCTTATCTGGAATTATCCTGCCAGCAGTTTTTTCTACATTTCCAGTATTTATTATGTACCGCTTTTTTTCAGCCATACCAGATGCAGTTTTGGAGGCGGCAAAGCTTGACGGCGCGGGAGAATTACAGATATTTTTTGAGATAGCCCTTCCACTAGGTTCTCCTGGCATTATTTCTGCCATGGTACTTGGATTTTTGGAGTATTGGAATATGATTGAGCAGCCGATGGCATTTTTAAAGACAAAAGAATTATGGCCACTTTCTCTCTATTTATCCAAGATTAGTGCAAATGAGGCGGGAGTTTCCTTTGCCGCATCAGTAGTGATATTAATCCCAGCAGTTTTTGTTTTTATAGCGGGGCAGGATTATCTGGAACAGGGAATTATCGCATCGGGAACGAAGGAATAGGTGATGGATATGAATGTAAGACAGAAAAAAATTGGAAAAGCGTTGGGGATATTTTTTGTCGTTATGTTGATTTTTACCGTACTTTCTAGGGCGGCGGATTCTGTCAATGTAGTGCAAGTTCAAGTAAAAACAGTTCAAAATCAGATGATATCTCATAAAGTGACGGGGACTGGGAAGGTAGTGGGAACGAAAGAGCAGGCAGTTTTCGCCGAGGAAAATTTGAAGGTGGAGCAAGTTTTTATCCAGGAGGGGCAGTCTGTAAAAAAAGGGGATTTGCTTTTCAAGCTATCGATGGACAGTATTCAAAAAGCATGGAAAGATAAGGTGAACGAGATGGAGGAGTTAAATTTGAAAATAAGAGATTTAGAAAGTCAGACGCAAGTAAATGAGGAGAAGAAGGCTTTAGAGCAGGAGTGGGCGAGACGCTCCTATGATATTTCGGCGCAGGGGAGTAGTATCTCGGTGGAAAATGCCAGAGTAGAAGTCGAGGTGGCGCAGCAGAAGTTAAATGAATTTTATCAAAATAGAGAATTCACTCAAAATCAGACATTGCAAAATCAAGAGGGAGAAAACGAGGCAAATACTGTATCAGATAATACGACAAATAATATGACAGATGATAGTACAGAAGAACAGGCGCTGATAGATGATTTGCGGGCGAAGCAGGAGGCGTTGAATGCGGCAATTGCCAGTCAGAATGAGGAGCTTGCAGCAGCGGAAAAAGCGATTTTGGATTCCAATCTCTCGGAGGCATCAGATAGTAGCTTGGAAAATATGGAGAGACAGCGGGCGAGGAATCAAGAGGAGATGGAAGATTTAAATGAGCTTTTGGCGGATGAGGGAAAAATAAGAGCAGAGGTAGATGGAGTTGTGAAGTCGCTTGGGGTAGAGACGGGAGCGCTCACAACAGAATCTGCGGTGGCTGTGCTTTATCTCACAGGAGGAAATTTAAGAATGACGGGGACTATCTACAAAGAAGATTTAAAGTATGTGGAAATCGGTGCAGAGGTGAGTATAGAGGGAGAAAATGGAAAGAAAATAGAGGGGGCGTCTGTGGAGGCAATCAGGGAAGATGAGACAGAAGAGGATATGAGAATTATCTCGATAAAACTTCCAGATGATTCTCTCTCTATAGGAGAAACGACAGAGTTTACGGTTTCTAAGGATGCAGGGCCATTCAAATCTTGTATTCCGCTATCTGCTCTTCATGAGGGAAATGGGGAGGCGTATGTATATGTGATTGACAGTCAGAACTCTGTATTGGGGGAGGTCTGGGTGGCACGTCGAGTTGATGTGGTAGTCAAAGACAAGAATCAGTCTCTGGCGGCGTTGGAAGACGGTTCTATCTCAAGCGACCAGAAGATTATTATCGACTCAGACAGGGAAATCTCAGATGGCAGTCGAGTAAGACTGCAAGAATCATGAGTGGCAGTTGGCAGCAGGGTTGGCGTAATATAAAGCCAGTCAAGCTCTGCCTTTTATTGATAGCGGGATTTTGTTATTATCTCGGGGTAAAATCATATATATCGATAGAGCTTGCAGATTCAGCTAGCATTTATCTTGCCGCACCCTATCCAGACAGCGCCCAAGCGGAAGAAATTTTAGAGGAGTCTGGGGAGGCAGAAGACTCTATGGATATTTGCTTTTACTGGGATGGAGGAATTCGTACAGTAGAAAATAAGGACTATGGAAGAAGTAGTAAGGTGGTTTTGGCAGGTCTGACAGGGGATGCCTCCTTATATCATTGGAGGGGGAACGCTCTGAGCGAAGAAAATAAAAGGGGTTGTATGATAGATGAAAAGACGGCGTTGGAACTTTTTGGAAGTACGGATTGCGTAGGTAATAGGATAACTTACGGGAAAGAAGAATATGAGATATGCAGGGTAATTCCATGGAAATACCGAGTTATGCTCATACATCCTACGACGAGAGATATACAGTATACTCGAGTTTTTGTGAGGGAAAGAGAGGGAGAAACTAGGCAAAATACTGCCAATCGTTTTCTTATGAGTTATGGATTAAACGGAACTTTCGTGGATGATGAATGGCTCTTACTATTTGCTAAGATAGGTCTTTTTTTGTTGCCAGCAGGACTTGTTATAACATTTTTTAAGGCGGTCAGTAAAAAAAAGAAAGCGGTAGAAGACGATAAAAGAAAATATTGGGTATGGCAGTGCGTGATGATTTTAGGAGTGGGAATACTATTTTTTTTGATTTACAAAAATTTTCATATTCCTAGTGACTGGCTTCCAGATAAATGGTCAAATTTCGGATTTTGGCCAGAAAAAATAGAAAAGGAGAGAGAAAATCTTTCTCTTTATCTGATGTTGCCAAAAACAGTTCCTCAAGTGGAGAGGATAGTTTTGGCAGTAAAATCAGTGTTTTTTGGAATGATTGCTTTTATCTCATATGTATATGGAACAAAATGAGTAATTTAAGTTTATTTTTTTATATGAATATATTTCATATATTTATATAGTGAAATGCTAACTTTAAAAAATTAATTAAAAACAGGGATAAAATTTTGTTTTTTAAATCCGTACATTTTTTCCATTATTAGTTGCATATATTATACTAGTTTTGACCTATAAAGATGATATAAATTAGTATCTTTTCCTCATAAATTTTGAAAAAAATATGAAATTATACCGAAGAAAAGAATAAAATAGAAGAAATATCATACAAATAAACTAATATAAAAATGAAGGATTAAAAAAATAAACCACCATTTTTGCAGAAAAGAAATTGGATTGGAAATCTTTCTGCCTAAATCGCCAAAAAAAATTTAAATTCCCAAAAGAGATTGACAAAAGATTTGAGAATGTTATAATGCATACATGAAATACAGCAAGGGCGCTATAGAAAATAAAAGCTATAGCGCCTCTTTTTTTTGAGTTGCGCAACTCCAAAAACTTTGTCTTATTTCTAAAAATTGATAGAAAGTATGTGACAGACAGCGTAGAGAATACATATAAGATAAAGATGTTACATTTTTCAAATAAAAAGGGGAAATGCAAAAATAAACAAGAAAATATGAGGGATATAAACAATACAAGGATGATACAGATGAAAAATTAAAAGTATTTTTATGAAAAAAAGGAGGAATTTATATGAAAGAATTATTCGGTGTTTGGTTTCTAATTGGAGCCGCATTAGTATTTTGGATGCAAGCTGGATTTGCTATGGTTGAGGCTGGCTTTACGAGAGCGAAGAATACTGGTAATATCATTATGAAAAACTTAATGGATTTTTGTATTGGTACTTGTACCTTTATTTTAATCGGATTTAGCCTATTACTCGGCGAGGATTTGATGGGACTTATCGGAAAACCAGGATTTGATATTTTTACAAGTTATGCAAGTTTTGATTGGTCAAACTTCGTTTTTAACTTAGTATTCTGTGCCACAACAGCGACAATCGTATCTGGTGCGATGGCAGAGAGAACGAAATTTTTATCTTACTGTGTTTACTCAGCAGTCATCTCAGCATTTATCTATCCGGTGGAGGCACATTGGATTTGGGGCGGTGGCTGGTTATCTCAGATTGGATTCCACGATTTTGCTGGTTCTTGTGCTATTCATATGGTTGGTGGTTTATCTGCTTTGATTGGTGCTAAAATTTTAGGACCTCGTATCGGAAAGTTTACAAGGGATAAGAGTGGAAAGATTACAAAGGTAAATGCATTCCCTGGTCATAACTTAGCAATCGGTGCACTCGGTGTATTTATTTTATGGTTAGGTTGGTATGGATTTAACGGTGCAGCTGCTACATCAGTGGAGCAGTTAGGTACTATCTTTGTTACAACAACAATCTCACCAGCGATTGCGACAGTAGTATGTATGGTATTTACTTGGGTGAAATATGGAAAGCCTGATGTATCTATGTCACTTAATGCCTCTTTGGCAGGTTTGGTAGCTATCACAGCTCCTTGTGATGTGACAGATGCTCTTGGTTCTATTATTATCGGAGCAGTTGCAGGTTTACTAGTTTGTTTTGGTGTTTGGGTATTAGACTATAAATTACGTGTGGATGACCCAGTTGGTGCGGTTGCAGTACATTTTATGAATGGTGTTTGGGGAACAATCGCAGTTGGATTATTTGCCACAACATCTGCTCCTGGAAATGACACTTATACAGGTCTTTTCTACGGCGGTGGATTTGGATTACTTGGAACACAGCTTATCGGTGTTTTGACGGTCTGCGCATGGACTGCTGTGACAATTACTATTGCGTTTATGGCAATCAAGGCGACAATCGGTCTTCGTGTCACAGAAGAGGAAGAGATTGAAGGTCTGGATTCTACAGAGCATGGTTTGACATCTGCCTATGCTGGATTTAGTATGATGGATATTTCTAACACAATGATTATGGAAGAAAATGAAAATACTCGTATCGGTTCTGATGATTATGTCACTGCATCTGATGCTCAGAAGAATGCGGCAATTAAGGTTGTAAGACCGGTGGAGCCATCCGTAAGTGGAATTTACAAAGTTGTTGTTATCTCTAAATTAACAAGATATGATAAATTGAGAAAGGCAATGAATAGTGTCGGTGTCACAGGTATGACGGTTACTCAGGTTATGGGCTGTGGTATCCAAAAAGGTGCTGGTGAGAGATATCGTGGTGCTGAGATTGATGCAACCTTACTTCCAAAGGTAAAGGTAGAGGTTGTCGTGAGTGAGGGCTTTGTAGAGCCAGTTATCGAGGCAGCAAAGAAGACTCTTTACACAGGTCATATCGGTGATGGTAAAGTCTTTGTATATAATGTAGATAAGGTTATTAAGATTCGTACAGGTGAGGAAGACTTTGCAGCGTTAGAAGATGTGGAATAATTCTTCAGAATAATTCGTTTAGATAGATAAATAGGAGGCAATGGCTATATAATAGTCGTTGCCTCCTTGTTTTGATACAATGGATTACCATTCTGTAATATTTGATTTATAAATTTTCTCTATCTCGATAATATCGTTGATAAATTCATCGATACTTTTGTACTCTTCGTGTTTCTTTATAATACGGTTATCTAAAAACATAGAGAGACAGGTCGCATTATGTCTCTGGACTGGATTATCGATAATATCGTATTCGGGATATCCAATCGGTGAAGAACAGCGGGACATATTTGAGGTTCCACAGAAACCAGTCATCTCAGATAGGATTGTTTTTTTGAAATCGTCTTGAAGACCAGGGATATTTTGGTAAACTTCCTTGGCGTCTTGATTCCAACAGTCGATAAATTGGTCGCAAAATGAGAGATAAAGTTCTCTCATCGTAGCGAGAATATACGCTTGAAATCTCTTTCTCGCTTCCTCCGACTCAAATGGTCGAAAGGCCGCACTCGCATACTGAGAGAGAAGATGACTCTGCATATATCCGATATCGTAGGACAGAGGTCCGCAGAAGGTATACTCCATATCGATGACTTTCATCTCGTTTTGGTCGATGAAGACATTTGATGTGTGGAAGTCTCCGTGGATGAGAGCTTCTCCCTTTGTGATGAAAATATGGCGGAGCTTATAGCGTTCTAGGACAACTTTTGGGTCAAAGACGAGTTTTTTGATAAAATGCTCGTACTGAGGGTCAAAAGGTTGACCGAATACTTGCTCGGCTGTTTTTTTGGAAATAAATGCGTTTGTGTCGAAAATATCTCTCATGCGGTGATTCATAAAATGCACAGTAAGCTCACGAAAATCTTTCGTATCCAGGTAGTACTCAGAAGTATAGAACAAGGTTTTTGCTAGATACTCGGCCGTCTGAGTGGCAAATTTGGGAAATATAATTCCTTTATTTAACTGGAAACGGATGATTTTTAGGTGAGACACATCTTCTGTGACAAAAATAAGGTTTTCGTCGTCACAAAAATAAAGGTCTGGCAATAGATGAGGTACAATACTTTTGCGAAGGCGCATAGAGTCAAATTCTCTTCTTCCACGGTCGGTAGGGAGAGAAAATTCTCTTTCTGTAGTTCGCCCGTGGTTTAGGCCTTGCTTTACGATTAGTTTATAATTGCCGTCGCTTACTCGAAAGACATAGTTCAAAAATCCATCTCCATCATCCTCGGCGCTGCCTTCTCCGATGGCTGAGATGATGAGAGGTTTTGAATAGTCGAGTTCGGGCATTTTTGTTTTTAGATAGTCAGTTATATTTTCTTTGGTTAATATTATCAATGAAACTCACACCTCCCCAGGTTTATTATTTAAATTATACAAGAAAAGGGGGAGGGGGTCAATGTAAGTTTTTTCTCAGGAAGGATAGATAATTGGTTGAGGGGGGAGCGGGGGCAGGAAAGTATAGGGGAGGTTTCAAGAAAGGGTGAGAAATAGTGAGAGGGAGACGCTAGGAGAGTGAGCGGAGATGAGGAATAGTGGGGGAGATGCTAAGAGAGTGAGCGGGGATGAGGAATAGTGGGGGGAGACGCTAAGAGAGTAAACCAAGATATGTCCCGTAAACACGTTCGTTCCCACGATTTTTCGACATACGCTGAT
>JAUUSJ010000165.1 GCA_030841965.1 Blautia sp. | reverse complement strand
GAAGCGGCAAAAATCAGCGTATGTCGAAAAATCGTGGGAACGAACGTGTTTGCAGGACATATCTTCGCTTGCTCTCTTAGCGTCTGACATCTAACATCCGCCATCCATCCCCATCTCCCCCTTTTTCATTTTCCTTAAAAATCTACCCCTCAATCCTAAGCAACTTCTGCACCAATTCCTCGCAAATCTCAAGCTCCGTCTTGCCATCTGTATCCACGATAACATCCGCCGCCGCCTCATATTTTTCCCGACGCTTATCCATCAAATCCGCAATAAACTCCACATTCTTATTCCCCTCAAGAAGAGGCCTATTATGCGCATCCTTCACCCTCTCTAAAATCGTCTCAGGCTTTGCATTCAACAAGACAACACGCCCATTTTTCTTCATCTCAACCACATTTTGTTCTCTCATCGGCACTCCACCGCCACAAGAAATCACCACATTCTTCTCATCTTGCATCTCTATCAAGAGATTCGTCTCAAGATTACGGAAATAAGGCTCTCCATAAATCTCAAAAATATCCGAGATACTCATCCCCTCACGCTCCACAATCAGCTGGTCCATCTCCACTACCTTCATCGCAAATAGCGTATTCAAATAATCCGATATCGTAGACTTTCCAGCTCCCATGAATCCAATCAAACAAATATTATAATTAAATAACTGCTTTGCCTGAATCTTCTTACTATTCTTATTAATACTGCGAAATACACTCATAACTTCCTTCGCATGTTTCTTTCCCTCTAATTGTTCCTTCATATGCTTTACCTGTTTTGCCTCCTGCTCAGGCTGCAAAATCTGCATATTATTCTCCTCTTTATACGCCATAATCTCCTCTACAATGGCATTTCTCTCAAGCAATGTCTCCAAAATTTTATCATCACATTGCGCAAGTCTTTCTCTTAACTGTTCTAATTGGTTCATTTTTTCTCTCCCACCTTTATTATTTTCTCATTGAGAATAAAATGAAAATAAAATCCCACTTTATCCATTTAAAGCATTGGCACAATTATAACAGCAAAAAAAAGATTGTGCAAGTCCTTTTTAACGAAAAAGACGATTTCTTCCCCTTTTTCCATCCCAATTATAATCCTTCACGACATCAAGCATCCTACCCCTCCATCCCCTCCTGCGCCCACTGGCTGCGTTTTAATTCATTCATACGCTGAATCCGCTCCAAAACAAGCCCTGCCTCATCCAGCATCGCCATAATAATATCATACTCAAATACATCCATCTCACGTCTTTCTTCTAGCACCATACCCACAACCGCATCCACATTCTCCTCTCCGATAACTGGAATATAAATAGCCTGAGCCTGTGGAAGAGTATGCGTCGTACATCCCGCCCGATGTCCATTTCCAAACACCCAGCTGACAACCGCTTTCTCCTCTCTATTTGTATACCCTAATTTTAATTCATCCTGCTGCTCTTTATCAATCCCCCGCCGAAGGTAAACCCTTGGCTGTTGAATATGCCCATCCTTTTTCAAATACACAATCACCGTGAGATTTATCAGCTTCTGAATCTGAGAAGCCATCTCATTACTGACAGCCTCCATCGTATATGCCCGCCTCAGTTTTCGACTATTTATAAGCAAAACTTCGGTTCGATAAGCTCGCTTTGCGTTCTCCTCGCTCTGTCTTTGAATCTTTGTCATCATATACGAGCTAAAAAGACTGACTACAAATATCATCGCAAAAGTCACAGGATAATCAGGTCCATATGTCTTTAAACTGAATCTAGGCTGCGTAAAAAAATAATTAAATAAAATAACCGTACATACCGAAGCCAAAACAGAAGAAATATATCCTCTCGTCAACGCCGCCGTCACCATAACCCCCAGCAAATATCCCATAATAATATTCGCTTCCGTCAATCCCAGTTTCCACAAAACCATCCCCGCCAAGGTACAGACTCCCATAATAGCAGCCATGATAAAAATATCTCCTACCCTTGGTTTTTCTATCATTTTTTCTATCGATTTCTCTGCAGATTTCTTCCCCGCCTCACTGTCAAATTTATCTCTTTTTATCCTCTTCTTTTTTATACTCTTTGGCTCCATCCTATTTTTTAAGTCCGGAATAATATAAATATCCAAATTTGGGGCATATTGGTTAATACTATCTACCATATTTCCCCTCTTCTGCCCGAGAAAGATTCTATGATTCGTCCTCCCCATAACTAATTTTGTCACATTTCCAATCTTTGCATACTCCGCAATCTGCTGGGCTATATCCTCCCCATACACAGTCACCACCTTTGCTCCCAGCGTCCGAGCAAGACGAATATTCTCATCCCTGCGCTTTTTTGTCTTTTCATCCATATTTTGGAGAGCTCGATTTTCCACATACACTGCCGTAAAATCCGCATGAAACGCATAAGCTAATCTCGCTGCCGTCCGAATTACCCTCGGATTCGTGGGCGAGGGAGAGATGCAAGTAAGAACATGTTCTCCCGCAGAAAACTCCCCCGTCCCCATGACCTTTCTTTCCCTCTCTGCCAGACGGTTTACCCTATCAGCCATCCGCCTCAATGCAATCTCTCGAAGAGCAACCAGCTTATCTCTAGTAAAAAAATTTAAAAGAGCTCGCTCTGCCTGAACCTTTTGATAAATCTTCCCCTCCTTCATGCGCTCAATCAATTCCTCCGCCTCAATATCGACAAGCTTAACTTGGTCCGCATTATCAAAAATCCGGTCAGGAATTCTCTCCGTAACCTCAATATTTGTAATCTTGCCCACAATATCATTCAAACTCTCCAAATGCTGAATATTAACCGTCGTATAAACATGAATTCCATGTTCCAATAACTCCTCAATATCCTGATACCGCTTCTGATGACGGCAGCCTGGAGCATTCGTATGAGCCAACTCATCCACGAGCAAAACCTTCGGGCAACGTTTCAAGGCGGCATCGAGGTCAAATTCTCGTATTTGAATCCCCTTATATTCCACCATCAAAAAAGGAAGGCTCTCCAAGCCCTTTAGCATAGCATTCGTCTCTGGCCTTGCATGTGGCTCCACATAACCAGCAACCACATCCACATTCTGTCTCTTAAGCTCCCAAGCCGCCTCCAGCATAGCATAAGTTTTCCCCGTCCCCGCCGCAAATCCGAGGAAAATCTTTAATTTTCCTCTCTCCTCTTTTTGCACCCTCTCATCCTCTGCGTGAATCCGCGCTAAAAACTCCTCTGGACTCGGTCTTTTATCTTCTCCCATAAATCTCTCCCTCTAAATCTCTCCAATCACCCTAGCAATCTCCAAATTACACTTTAAAACATTCACTCTCTCATGTCCAAATACTCCAAGAACTTTCCCCGACGTATTCTTCTTTACAATCGTCAAAAGCTCCTCCTCACTCATACCAGTAGCCTGTGAAATTGCTGGAATCTGAATCTTTGCGGATTCTGGCGTAATATTCGGGTCAAGTCCAGACCCCGAAGCAGTCAAAAGGTCCGCCGGAATATCCCCTTCCTTGACACCTGGATGCATCTGAATAAACTTATCCACATCCTCCTTCACACGCGCCTTTAACTCTTCATTCGTAGCGCCATAATTTGCACTTCCAGAAGAGACATTAGCTAAGGCCTCAGCCTCACTGTCGTACATATTATAATTTACATTAGACAAACGTCCTTGAAAATATCTCGCATCTCCTTGAAAATCTTGTCCTACAATCGCAGAACCGACTGCTTCTTCTGGTTTTGTCGTCTTCTCTCCCTCTGCGGTAATCAAACTTCCATTTGCCTGATTTGGAAACAAAACCTGTCCTAATCCAGTCAATGCCGCTGGGTATGCCAAACCGCATACCACCAGCATCAATACCGTCAAAATCACACCGCTCCTTAAATATTTAAGAAATGCTTTCATAAAAACTCCTCCTTAAATTCCAAGCAACACCAATAACGGTGCCACAATACAGTCAATTACTTTAATTCCGATAAACGGAGCAATAATACCTCCAAGACCATAAATTCCCATATTCTTAAGTAACATCTTCTCGGCACTCATCGGCTCATACTTCACACCTCTCATCGCAATCGGAATCAAGCTTGGGATAATAATCGCATTGAAAATCAACGCCGATAAAATGGCAGAAGTTGGCGTCGTGAGTTTCATAATATTTAACATCTGCATCTGTGGGAGCACAATCGTAAACATCGCAGGGATAATCGCAAAATACTTTGCAATATCATTTGCGACACTAAATGTAGTCAAAGACCCACGGGTAATCAATAACTGTTTTCCAATCTCCACCACCTCAAGGATTTTCGTCGGGTCGGAGTCTAAGTCAACCATATTTGCCGCCTCTTTTGCCGCGGAAGTACCAGAATTCATGGCAAGACCAACATCCGCCTGTGCGAGCGCTGGGGCATCGTTCGTACCATCTCCAGTCATAGCCACTAATTTACCCTCTGCCTGTTCTTTCTTAATCGCTTCAATCTTATCCTCTGGCTTACACTCTGCGATAAAGCCGTCAACCCCCGCTTCCTTTGCAATCGTTGCAGCGGTAAGAGGATTATCACCAGTACACATAATCGTCTTAATACCGATATCACGAAGTCTCTGGAAACGCTCTACCAATCCAGGCTTTACCGTATCTTTTAAATAAATCACACCGTAAATCATATTATCTACTGTAACGACAAGCGGTGTTCCGCCAAGTCCGGAAATCTTGGCTACGATTTCATCCAAATCCTCTGGAATCTGTCCGCCATTTTCCTTTATCATTGCCTTAATTGCATCTCCAGCTCCCTTTCTAATCTTGGAGCCGTCTGGCAGGTTTACACCTGACATTTTGGATTGCGCAGTAAATTCAATAAACTCCATCTGGTTTGCCACAGAGTCATTTATTCTGCATCCCATACTTCGACCTAATTCAACCGTGGACTTTCCCTCTGGGGTTGGGTCACATAGAGAACAAAGAACTGAATAATCAATCAAATCTTCCTTCTTTTTCCCCTTTACTGGGTAAAATTCTGCGGCGAGACGATTTCCGAAAGTAATCGTACCAGTCTTGTCAAGAATCATGGTATCCACATCTCCACATGCCTCGACAGCCTTGCCGGACATTGCAATTACATTAAATCTAGTTACACGGTCCATTCCAGCGATACCGATGGCGGAAAGCAAACCACCGATTGTCGTCGGAATTAGGCAGACCAATAGAGCAATCAGGGTGGAAACTGGAATCTCCACATTCAGATATTTCGCAAAAGGATACATGCAGACAACGACAATTAAAAAGATAATTGTCAAAACAACGAGCAATGTATTCAATGCAATCTCATTTGGAGTTTTCTGTCTGGAAGCTCCCTCTACCAAGGCAATCATCTTATCGAGGAATGACTCACCCGGTCTTGAAGTAATCTTAATTTTCAACCAATCGCTGACCACTGTCGTTCCCCCAGTTACAGAAGAAAAATCCGTGCCAGCCTCTCTCGTCACAGGAGCGGACTCACCAGTGATTGCAGACTCATCTACCGAGGCAATTCCCTCAATGACCTCGCCGTCATTTGGAATGACTTCTCCCGCTTTTACAAGGACGATATCATCCCTTTTTAACTGAGAAGCATTCACAGTCGTTTCCGTCCCATCAGCATTTAAAAGACGTGCCTTTGTATCTTGCTTTGTCTTTTTCAAAGACTCAGCCTGTGCCTTTCCACGCCCCTCGGCCACAGATTCTGCAAAATTAGCAAATAATACTGTAATAAAAAGAATTACGCAGACAATTCCATCATACACTCTCAGGTTATTCTCCATAACCGTCTTTGTGCTGTCTCCGAAGATTGTCGGAACAATCGTCATAATCAGCGTCATAATAAAGCCAACTTCAACTACAAACATAACTGGATTTTTCATCATATATCTCGGGTCCAGTTTTTGAAAAGCACCAATGATAGAGCTTTTTAAAATGTCCTTTGTAATGAACTTAGTCTTTTGCTGTTTCTTAGACATTTTTCTTCATCCTTTCTCAAATACTAAAACCATAAAGTCAAATGCTCTGCTATCGGTCCAAGCGCCAACGCTGGGAAAAATGTCAGAGCCGCAAAGATATATACGATAAATACAAGAAGAATCGTAAACATCACATTATCTGTGCGCATCGTACCGATGGACTCCATCACTCGTTTCTTAGCAAGCAGAGAGCCTGCGATTGCCATCTGTGCAATAATAGCAATATAACGGCCAAAGAACATCGCCAAGCCAGTTGTAATATTCCAAAAATAGCTATTATCAGCCAATCCCTCAAATCCAGAACCATTATTTGCCGCAGCCGACGAGTACTCATACAGTACCTGTGATAAACCGTGGAAAGAAGGATTTGTAATTCCTGCTAGACCTGCCTGAGTTGAAACAGCCAGAGCAGAAAATCCAAGAATCAAAAGCGGGTGAATCAAAATGACGATGGCAACCAACTTCATCTCTTTCCCCTCAATTTTTTTACCCAAATATTCCGGTGTTCGCCCGACCATCAGACCACAGATAAATACTGTCAAAATCGCATACATCAACATATTCATAAGACCAACACCTTTTCCACCGAATACATTGTTCAACATCATATGTAAAAGTGGAATCATGCCACCTAGAGGTGTCAATGTATCGTGCATATTGTTTACTGTACCAGTTGTAAAAGATGTCGTTACCGTAGTGAATAACGCTGACTGGTCGATTCCAAAACGAACCTCTTTTCCTTCCATACTTCCCATATCCTGGTTCAGACCCACCTCGGCCAGCCATGGATTTCCAGCTTTTTCTGAGAAATAGCAGACAGTAAGTCCGATAAGAAAAATAATAGCCATTGCCGCAAAGACAGTTCTGCCTTGCTTTCCAAATATCGGCTCCTTTTCTTCTGTAGATATCGATGTATTGGAAGTTGCCTGTTTTAATTCTTTTCTTCTATTTAGAGTCATTTTGCCGAATGTCAAAACACATGCACCTGGAAGAATCATCATAGAAATCAATTCTACGATATCTGTTATAATGGTTGGGTTTTCAAATGGAGTAGTTGAGTTTGCCCCGAAGAAGCCACCACCGTTTGTACCAAGATGCTTAATAATTTCAAGTGCAGCCACAGGTCCCATGGCAAAGCTTTGGAATTTGCCTTGAATTGTTTCTACTGTAAAATTTCCTCCAAATGTTGCTGGGCATCCCTGCCAAATCAAAACTAAGCCAAAAATCAGACACCATGGAAGAAAGATACGTGTCGTAATGCGAACCATATCCTCGTAAAAATTTCCCAAATCCTTTCTTTTTCCCGCAAATCCACGACAAAGAGCCATACATGCTGCATAACCAGTAGCTGCGGATGTGAACATCATAAAAATGATAACTACCATCTGACTGAAATAGGAAAGTCCAGACTCGCCAGAATAATGCTGTAGGTTCGTATTCGTCATAAAGCTGATAATTGTATTAAAAGAAAGCGTTAATTCCATTCCTTCTATTCCATTTGGATTTAAGAATAATATTTCTTGCAATCTCAATACGGTGTATCCCACAAACACCATAACTGCGTTAGTCATCAAAAGGTTTAATGTATATTGTTTCCAGTTCATCCCTGTTCTGTCGATATGGCAAATTTTATAAATTCCATTATCTATTCTATCGAACAGGGGGTCTGCAAAAGTCTTTTGGCCAGTTGCGATATGGTACATATATTTTCCCATCGGAATGACACATAGCACAAAAATAGCCAAAGTCAAAATAATTTGTAACATATTTCTCCTCCTAATTATTTTGATTCCTAATAGATTCTAAATGCGTGGTTTAGCAATCAGAACTTCTCAGGATGTACTAGAGCGTAAGTAAGGTATACTGCCAGGGCAGCGATTATAATTCCTAAAATTATCATTGTTTTTTCCTCCATTTTCCCTCTACTTATTTTTTCTTTTCATCATTTGGCTGAATTTGGCTGTCACACCAATCAGTAAATAATTTTATAATTCCAAAACAGATGAATAGAGTCACTATCATAGCGAAATCCATCATAATTTTCCCTCCTTTCCGAATTGACAGCGGTCTGGTGCTTATAAAATGTCAAGTTATCGGCTAGGCTAGAGAAAGGTCTAAGCTAGAGAAAGACCTGAGCTAGAGAAGGACTTAAACTAGAGACCTAAACTAAATAAAAGCCTAAACCGAATAAATAAGTACAAGATTTCTTATTTTCTGAGTTCTTGCTGTCACTTATTGACAATGGTGATATTAGCATATGGAATAAAAGCTTGGTGTTAAGATGAGTAATTTTGCATTAAGATATTGTTAATTTTATTTTTTCTTTGATTTTAGTTTTTTAGATTTTTGTAGTTTTTTATAATGATTTTTTGGGGAGACTGGAAAACGTAAAGAGATTTAGGGGAATTTAAGGGGAGGCGAGGGGACGCAAAAACGTAAAAAGGCGAAGAGACGAAGAGACGAAGAGACGCGAAGAGAGCAAACCGATATCTCCTCCAAAAACACGTTCGTTCCCACGGTTTTTCGACATACGCTGATTTTTGCCG
>JAUUSJ010000164.1 GCA_030841965.1 Blautia sp. | reverse complement strand
AAGATTTTTACCATATTTTGCATCAGAATTTCCCACTCGTTTCGCAATTACCTAATAAAATAATATGACAATAACTTGTTTACTAACAATGAATTTTTAAACCTTGTTTTTGGTTATTATCCTTATTGTATCTTTATCTTTGTTATCTCATTCTGTTTCTTTCTATTATCAGTTTATCACGCCAAATAGAAGAAAACAATGTTCTAAATACTAATAAAATGCAAATAAAATCAAAAAAATATGGATTTTATAACATAATATATGCTATACTATCGATATAGTCAGACATAAAAATATAATTTCTTTTTCAGTAAACGACGATAGATAGGGGGATTTGGGGGGAGTGGAAGTAGACGCGAAGAGAGTTCCTAGATATATCCTCTAAAAACACGTTCGTTCCCGCGGTTTTTCGACATACGCTGATATATGCCGCTTCCCGCAAACTCGCAGCTACGCTGCTCAGACAGTGCTCCAGCGGCAAAGCTAAGTATATCGAAAAACCGCTCCACTCTCTATCGTTTTTAGAGGATATATCTAGGAACTCTTTTCGCTGTGTGTTGGCAAAACAATATAAAATTAAAATCTTTCTATTTTTATAAGGACGACTACTACATAGTTTCAATTTGAATTCTTTGTTTTTTACTTATAAAAATTTTACACTATCAAGACGATAGCAACAACAATGATACAGCAATAGCAACAATAATAATGATAGCAACAATAGAAATAATAGAAACAATAGCAACAATGACAAAGCAAAATCATTTTTATTGCGTTTCGCCAATACACAGCCAAGAGAGCAAACCGATATCTGTCCCGAAAACGATAGAGAGTGGAACGATTTTTCGATATACTTAGCTTTGCCGCTGGAGCACTGTCTGAGCAGCGTAGCTGCGAGTTTGCGGGAAGCGGCATATATCAGCGTATGTCGAAAAATCGTGGGAACGAACGTGTTTACGGGACAGATATCGGTTTGCTCTCTTAGCGTCTGTCCTCCAAAAAAATTTATTCGCTTTCTTAGCGTCTGTCCCCAAATGAAACAAAGGAAGGAGCAACCATGGCATTTGAAATCACAAAAAACCTCGCAAACCAAATCATCCACACAATGGAAGAAGTCTGCGGTCACAGCATCAATTTCATCGACAAAAACGGAAAGATATACGCCAGTACCAACCAAACCCGAGTCGGAGATTTTCACGAAGTAGGATTACAGGTTGTAAAAACTGGAAAACAGATAGAAGTATTTGACGATAATACATTTGACGGAACAAAAAAAGGAATCAATATCCCGATCTTTTATCGAAATGAAGTCATTGCAGTTATCGGAATTAGTGGAGAACCAAGTGAAGTAAAAAAATACACAAGGCTTGCCACGAGAATCACGACTCTTTTAATGAGAGAGCAAGATTTAGGAGAGAGAAACCGCACAAAGTCAGAAAAATGTAATTATATCGTGCGATGCCTTGTAAATGAAACGGTTGAGAATCGGGAATATTTTAACGAATGTCTAAGAGAAATTGGAATTAAAAAGCAAGAACAAATGAGTGTTGTCATCATAAAAATCGACACAAGCTATGACACATTAAATATGTCTTTTATAGAGCAAAAAATGCATTTTCTTTTTCGGACAAACGATGTTCCGATTTACTCATACACGTATCCGAATGAATTTATCGCATTACTTCGGAGCGAGAAAAAAGAAGAAGTTTTAAAAAATTTTCATAAATTTGCGAAAGACCAAGAATATCAGGTGAAAATCGGAGTCGGAGCAGAGTATCCATTAGGTAAGCTATCCCGCTCCTACGAGAATGCGAGAACGGCATTAAAAAGTATCGAAAATTCTCTGGAACTATTTGCAGAATTTGAAAAACTTGACCTGGAAATTTTATTGCAAGACATATCAAAGTCAAACCGAGAAATGTACTTAGAAAAAATAATAAAAGAATTAAAGCAAGAGGAAAAAGAACTCTTATCTGTCTACTACGAAGAAAATATGTCATTACAAAATACATGTAAAAGGCTATTTCTGCATAAGAACACATTGCAGTATAAATTAGACCGAATCTATAAACGATGTGGCTATAATCCAAGAAAATTTAAAGATGCCGTCTTATTATATTTAGCATTGAAAATATAATCAAAAAGGAAGAAGAGACATAACCCTCTTCTTCCTTTTTCTCTTTTCCTATATTTCTCTTTCGTAAATAAATTTATTCACTCTCCAAAATTCTGAAATGAATTATCGTGTGCTTTTATCCTAATTACTCAGCGATATCAGCATACATCAAATACCAGAATCCTGTAGAAGAATGCCATGATCCAGTTAATTTATCACTCTGTAACCAGAAATCATTATAGTAAGCTAATGGAATACAACCAGCCTGCTCCATCAAGATATCCTCTGCTTTGTGAAGCGCTGCGGAACGCTCCTCAGGGTCTGTTGTTGTACGAGAGATAGTCATCTGCTCATCATAGTCTTTATTATTGAATTTACCGTCGTTATTTCCATTTGTGGAGAAGAATAAGTCTAACATATTGGATGCATCTGTATAATCTCCAACCCAACCATTACGTGCGGACTCATAGTCACCATTACGACGCTGTGGAGTAAAGCTGGACCACTCAACGATATCAACATTTACAGTAATTCCAAGTTCCTGCCAAGCCTGCTGTAAATACTCAGCCACTGTCTTATGATATCCAGTATCATTTGTGGAATATGTGATAGCTGGAAGTCCCTTTCCATCTTTATATCCAGCTTCCTCGAGAAGTTTCTTAGCCTCTGCTAAGTTTGCCTCGTAGTCCTCGCTGATATAAGGTTTTCCACCATTTGCATTTGCCTGGAATTCAGAACCATCTGTATCTGTCCAGCCAGGTCCGATTAAGTTATATGCTGGGGAGTAAGTTCCCTGCATCAATGTGTTCGCTACATAATCTCTGTCGATGGCTAAGCTTAAAGCCTGACGAACCTTCTGGTCGTTGAAAGGCTCTTTGTTTAAGTTCAAAGAAAGATAGTATGTTCCGATAATAGGTTCTACTTTGAAATCATCTCTGCCCTGTAAGCTTGGGATTTCCTCTGTAGGAACATCCTTAACGAGAAGAAGTTCACCGTTTGAGTATGCACTGTAAGCGGCATTGGAATCTTCCATCAATGCAAACTTAATGCTATCGAGTTTTACCTCACTTGCGTTCCAGTAATTCTCATTTTTGGACATAATGATATGAGAACCAGGAACCCACTCTGTAACTTTGAAAGCACCGTTAGAAATATAAGTCGAAGGCTCTGTAGCCCATCCCTCTGGGTTAGCAGAAACGGTTGCTTCCTGTACAGGGTATAGTGATGGGAAGGCTGCCAAAGAGTCGAAGTATGTGCAAGGAGTCTCAAGTTCTACAACAAATGTTTTATCATCTGGTGCAGAAACTGCGAGAGAATCGATATCTCCCTCGATTGCCTTGTCATATCCTTTTACCATACCAAGAACTGTCTCAGCGTAAGGTGCGGCTGTATTAGGGTCACACATACGTTTCCAGCTGTAGACGAAATCACTTGCTTTCAAATCAGAACCGTCGGACCATTTTAAGCCATCACGAAGATGGAATGTCCAAGTAAGACCATCCTCAGATGTGTCATAGGATTCTGCCTGTCCAGGAATAATCTTTCCATCCTCGTCTGTGGAGAGCAATCCCTCGAATGCGGTGATAATCATATTTGCACCGTCAACGGTAGAGTTAAGTGCAGGGTCGATTGTCTCTGGGTCAGGACCAATCTGTACTGCAAGCTGCTTGCCATCAGCAGTTCCACTTTGTCCAGTAGCATTATTGTCGCTGCTTCCGCTATCGCTGCCGCCACAGCCTGTGAGGGCAAATGAGAGAGAAAGTGACATGGCTAATGCTAAAGCTAACATTTTCTTTTTCATAGAAATCCTCCTTTTAACGTGAGAGCATCGACTGGAATCAGATAAAATAAAAAATGAGAGTTTGATTCTTGTCGAGCTTTCCTTTGTGTTTATTGTACAATCCATAAATGGAATTGATACCTATTCCTGTGAAAGCTTTCGGCTGTCAGACAGCCAGCTTTCAGTTGACGTATTAGTTTAATTTATCCAAATGGTGACAAGCAGCGAAATGTCCCTTGGAAACTTCTTTAAACTCAGGGTCTTCAGCTGCACATCTCTCGTCTGCGTAAGGACAACGTGTGCGGAAATGACATCCAGATGGTGGATTTAGAGGACTTGGAACATCGCCCTCAAGCACGATACGTTTGCTCTTTCTCGCAGTAATTGGGTCTGCAATCGGAATTGCAGAGATTAAGCTTCTCGTATAAGGATGCACGTTGTGGAATGCGAGCTCATAGCTGTCAGCGAGCTCAACGAGCTTTCCTAGATACATAACACCGATACGGTCGGAAATATGCTTTACGACAGATAGGTCGTGGGCGATAAACAGATAGGTAAGTCCCATAGACTCCTGCAAATCTTCGAACATATTTACAACCTGAGCTTGGATAGAAACATCGAGGGCGGAGATTGGCTCATCGCAGACGATGAATTCTGGATTAACAGCCAAAGCTCTGGCGATACCGACACGTTGTCTCTGTCCACCAGAGAACTCGTGAGGATAACGGTTCGCATGTTCTGAGTTTAATCCAACTCGAGATAATAATGTAATAATCTGATTATATCGGTCTTCCGGAGAGGAGGCAAGTTTATGAATATCAATCGCCTCACCGATAATATCTCCGACTGTCATACGTGGGTCTAAGCTTGCATATGGGTCTTGGAATACAATCTGCATCTTTCTTCTGTAAGGAAGCATATCCACAGCTATTTTTTTGCCAGTTCCCTGGCTTACGACTTTGCCGTCATCTCCGATAACAGGGATATTTCCTGTATCATAGATGACTTTTCCGTCGTACGTAATACGTCCAGCGGTAGGTTCATAAAGACGAATTAAGCTTCTTCCAGTCGTTGTCTTACCACATCCAGACTCTCCGACAAGACCTAATGTCTCTCCCTTCTTGATTGTGAAGGATACATCATCTACTGCTTTTACAAATTTCTTATTCTTACCGAAACCACCTGCAGGGAAATACTGCTTTAGGTGTTCTACTTTTACTAAATCACTCATCTCAGTACCTCCTTTTATTTTTTATTTTGTGCTTCAAACTCAGCCTTTTGGTTTAACCAGCACTGAGTATAGTGAATATCATCAAACTGCGTGATAGGAGGCATTTGTCTAAGACAAATCTTCATGCAGGAATCACAGCGGGATGCAAATGGACAGCCCTTTGGAGGATTTAGCATATCGACTGGGGTACCCTCGATAGGGATTAATCTCTCGTGGTCCTCGGCGTCCATTCTTGGAATGCTTCGGATTAATCCCTTTGTATATTCATGTTTTGGACGATAGAAAATATCATCTGTTGTACCGTACTCTACGATATGACCTGCGTACATAACTGCAATCTTCTCACAGGTAGCTGCCACGATACCGAGGTCATGTGTAATCATAATAATCGCCATGCCAAGCTTTTCTTTTAGCTCCATCATAAGCTCGAGAATCTGTGCCTGAATGGTAACATCGAGAGCTGTGGTAGGCTCATCGGCAATCAAAAGCTTTGGCTCACAGGCGAGTGCAATTGCAATCATGACACGCTGTCTCATACCGCCAGATAACTCGTGAGGGTATTGTTTTAATCGTTTTTCCGGCTCGTTGATACCAACGAGCGTTAGAAGCTCCTTCGCACGCTCATGAGCTTCTGCTTTTGTCTTGTCTGTATGAAGGGTAATGGCCTCCATAATCTGATTTCCAATTGTGTATACTGGATTTAAACTAGTCATCGGGTCCTGGAAGATAATAGATACTTCATTACCTCTCATCTTCTGAAATTCTTTCTCTGTCATATCGTTAATATGATGTCCGTTAAAATAAAGGTCGCCGCCGACTAATTTTCCAGGATATGCGGTAAGTCCCATTAAGCTGTAGGAAGTTACCGACTTACCAGAACCAGATTCTCCTACGATTCCGAGAATCTCGCCCTCTTTTAAGTGGAAACTAACACCGTTTAATGCCTTGACCTCTCCAGCTGGTGTAAAGAAAGAGAGGCGTTCGTCTTTAATTTCTACTAAATAATCACTCATGAAAATTGCCTTCCTTTCTCTAATTCTTTAATTTAGGGTCAAATGCGTCTCGAAGACCATCGCCAAGTAGGTTAAAGCTCAGGATAATCAAACTGATTAAGAGAGCTGGGATAAACAATAAATGCGGATTTGACATAAATCCATTAATAGCGGATCCGGCCAGGGAACCGAGAGAAGGCATTGGTACTTGAACACCGAGTCCTAAGAAGGACAGGAAGCTCTCCGTAAAAATAGAAGAAGGAATCTGAAGTGTTGTTGTTACAATCAGAGTACCAATACAGTTTGTCAATAAGTGTTTTTTTATGATACGTCCGCTCGATGCACCGAGTGCTCTGGTAGCTGTGACGTACTCGCTTTGTTTTAATGTCAAAATCTGGCTTCGGACCATACGAGCCATACCTACCCAGTAGAGAAGGGCAAATACGATAAAGATACTAATCATATTTGGTCCTAATTTTTGAAGCCAGCCAAATCCAGGCTTTGTCGCAAGCTCTGTAAGAGGAGCCTTGATAGCACTGGATAATAAGATAATCAATAGTACATCTGGTACGGTATAAATAATATCGACGATACGCATGATAACCATATCGACGATACCGCCGAAAAATGCAGCCACGGAACCCATAAAGGAACCGATTATAAGGATGATAACAGCGGCCACCAAACCTACGATGAGGGAGATTCTGCTTCCAATCATGACACGGATGGCATAATCACGTCCCTGATTATCTGTTCCAAGGAAATGAGGGAAAACACTCTCCCCAGCTTCTTTTTGTTGAAGCTCCTCGGTAGAGTACTGCATCGGTCTTAGATTATTGGCTCCCTTAATTTGTTGCTCATAAGTATAAGGATAGAAGAATGGCACAATAAAGGAAAAGAACATAATCAAGATGATGATGACCAAACTTAACATCGCAATTTTATTTTTCTTTAGTCTGCGAAAGCCGTCTTTCCAGAAGCTAACGCTTTCACGCATGACTACTAGACTTTCTTTCTCGTCATTTGTTGCAGGGAGAAAATCTTCTGGAGTCAAATCAAGCTGAAAGCTTAGAGGATTTTTCTTATCCATGATAGTTTCTCCTTTCTATTTTAATTTAATACGAGGGTCGATAATTGTATATACAATATCAACCAGTACATTGACAAATACCATAATCGATGCGAGGAAAATCGTCGTTCCCATAATGACTGTGTAGTCACGGTTCATTGCAGAGCCGATAAACTCACTTCCAAGTCCTGGAATTGTGAAGATTTTCTCAACGATAAAGCTACCAGTGATTGTGTAAGCCATCATTGGACCTACGTATGTGACAACTGGTAAGATTGCGTTACGAAGAGCATGTTTAAAGAGGGATACCGTCTGGGAAAGTCCCTTTGCTCTTGCAGTACGCATATAGTCCTGACCGAGTACGTCGAGCATGGAAGAACGCATCAGACGGGTAATATACGCGGTCGGATAAAATGCCACCGAGATGACAGGCATAATATAATGCTTCCACGAGGTTAGACCGTAGGATGGAAGTAAACCTGCCTTCACACTTAGTAAATATAAAAGTATAGTACAGACTACGAATCCTGGGATTGCAATTCCGCAGGTGGCGATGACGATAATAATTTTGTCGAGCAGCTTCCCTCGATTTAATGCGGCGATACAGCCAAGGGGAACTCCGATACAGACAGCGACTACAACTGCCATCAGACCAATCCGAGCAGATACAGGGAATTTGGTTGAGATGATGGACATAACAGTACGTCCGCGCTGTTTTAAGGAATCACCGAAATCTAAATGGATGGCACCTTTCATATAGGTAAGGTACTGTTCAAATAATGGCTTGTCTAAGCCATACTTTGCCTCCAAGGCAGCTTGAGCCTGTGGGGAAATGGCTTTCTCTGACATAAATGGTCCACCAGGAACTAAGTTCATAACAAAGAAAGTCAACGTAGCCACGACAAAGATAGTAATAATCGCCATGACAATTCGTTGTACGATGTACTTCATATGTTTCACTCCTTTATAAATTTGATTTGTATCACTCTATTGCATTAAAGTGATAATGTACTTAAAAAAGGCAATGAATGACGAATTGCACCATTGCCTAGTTCTTCCTCAATTATTATAATATGTTGCAATGTAAATTGTCAACAATTCTTTGGATAAAATGTAAAAAAGCATCAAAATATGGGGGGATATGGAGGGAATATTGCTGAATTTGTCTAAAGGGGAGAGGGATTGGTAGTTTTTGGGAGGAGGAGGTGCACGAAAAAAGGGGCAAGAGACGCTAGGAGATGGGAAGATGTGGTAAAAGGTGGGAAGAGACGCTAAGAGATGGGAAGATGTGGTAAAATGTGGAAAAAGACGCTAAGAGAGCAAGCAGATATCTCCTCCGAAAACACGTTCGTTCCCACGGT
>JAUUSJ010000163.1 GCA_030841965.1 Blautia sp. | reverse complement strand
ACTCTCTATCGTTTTTAGAGGACATATCGACGGACTCTCTTGGCTGTGTACTGGCGAAACTAGATAAAATTTTTTGGATTGACTTTTAATAATATCTACACTATAATAGCAATAGACAGAAACAAGTCTATCAAATTGGTTCATGCATAAAGCCACCTCCCTTCTGCTGGGAGTTCGACAGCACATCTATAGTATCACACTTTTATACAATTCTTTATCTAATTCTCGAATTTTACAACAAGTTTTTCATTTTTTATATTAGAGAAATATGGTATAATGATTGAAAGATACAATTATGAACATAAGAATATTTAAAATTAGGGGGAAGAAGATGTTTTTTTATAAAAAGGTGATGATTTTATGTGTTATTCCTACGTTATTTTTTTGTAGTTGTGAGAAGAAAGATACGGTACGAGAGATGGAAGATTCTAACACTATAGAAATGACTTCTCAAAAAGAGGATTCTGATAATGCTAGAAAGGCTTATCAGGAATTGTTGTCGCAGGAGACGATTTCTTGGCATACGAACTATGAAGCGGATACGGATAGAATTGAATTTTTTTGTGGGGATATTGATGAGGATGAAATTCCAGAATTGATTCTTTATAAATCTGATGCGGCTTCTATAGAGGGGTATTATAGTGTTTATGACTATATTGATGGAGAATTGATTGAATTAAAGGGGATTAATAATTTCACGGAGGCTTATTTTGGAGAGACTCCTCTGTTTTTTTGGGATGAATGTAATACGGGGATTGGAGTGTTAGAATATATAACTGTTTCTCCGGATGGAACTACGGTAATGGCAGCCAACTGTGAAACAGTAGAAAATGTAGAAAGCTCTATAAAGAACGTATTAGAAAGTTCTGCATATGCTGTAGATGATTTGGCAACTTTACCGAATTCAGATTGGCTTGGATACCATTTTCAAGTGGAAAATCAAGATGTTTCGTCTGAGCAATTTAATCAATATACAAATTCTCTTATCGAAGGGAGAACTCCTGTCTCCATAGAATTTGTTGAAAATTCAAAGAGAAATCGCAATAAGTATATCTCATAACATTTACTTGTTTCTATACAATTTTATACGATAGCATAAAATTTTTGTAAACAAGCAGATAAATCCATTTCAAACTGTATAGCAAGTATCTCATAAAAATATTATTGTTTTTGCCAGTACACAGCGAAGAGAGTCCATCGATATGTTCTCGAAAAACGATAGAGAGTGGAGCGGTTTTTCGATATACTTAGCTTTGTCGCTGGAGCACTGTTTGAGCACCGTAGGTGCGAGTTTGCGGGAAGCGACAAAAATCAGCGTATGTCGAAAAACCGTGGGAACGAACGTGTTTTTCGAGAACATATCGACGGACTCTCTTTGCGTCTACCTCTCTTTACACCCTCCTCACTACCCCAAACTTTTGACCCCAACATCACCTTACCCGACTAATAAAAATTTTACGTTATCGTTTTATATTTATCAAGAAAAAAAGGGGGAAGAATAATGACAAGTATCATAAATATATTGACAACCCTCAATATTATTCTCCAATATTATATTAGTATGCTATTACAGTTTTTACCCTATAGACTCAGAAGTAATGTAACTACTTTTAAATTTTTTGTGTATGTATGTGAAATATTTTTTATTTTATTATGCGTTTTTTTGCTTTCTTTTTTGTGGAGATTGGGCAAGACTTTTATTGTCTTTCAGAGACGAAAAAGGATGCAAAGAGTTTTTAAGGGGATAGATATTAATATGTCTATCCCTCGGATAAGTATAAATAAAATACTTCAGATAGTATTTAGTATCATGAGTTTTTGTCTCTTTTTAAAATTGGAGATTGATTCTCTCATTCCTTATACATTTGATATCGGAAATATAGACTATAAATCGGATTCATATATGGTTTCTGTTATAAGGTCAGAGACAAGGTGTACTATGGTATTTTTCTTGATATGTGTGCTGATTTGGAGTGTTTTTCTCTTATACAGATACTATTTCATCACTCATCATGCGAAAAGCAATATACGAAGAAATATTTTGGAAACTTATTTTTTACGAATTGTTCTTCTTTTGTTTTTTGAGGTGGTATTTATATATATTGTTTTTCTTCATAAAAAATATAAGTTGACTGATGATATATACTTCTTATTAAGAGATTTGCTTTTACTTATTTGTGGTACTACTATGGTAGAAGATTTGTTAAATACATATCTTTTTTGGCCTGTTGTTTATAGGATTCATATTTTTATGAAAAGAAATTTTTCAAGAATGCGAGTAAGGAAAAAATATTATGAATAATAAGACATTTAAGCTATTTATCAGTTCCACCTTTGATGATTTTAAGAGGGAGAGAGAAATTTTAAACATAGAAGTTTATAAAGAATTATCTGCTTTCTGTAAAAATCAGGGATATGATTTTGAAATCGTGGATTTACAGTGGGGAATTAGTCAAAATATAGGTTGGAATCAATTAACTGTGCCGACCTGTATCAAGGAAGTGGAACGATGTAAAAATGGACTAAACCCCAATTTATTCATTATGCTCGGAGATAGAAGAGGATGGGTTCCGCTTCCTACTTCGATAGAAAAGAATATTTATAAAAAATTGGTAAAATATATGAGCGATGATGAGCTTGCATTAGTCGAACGCTGGTATCGTCTCGATAAAAATTTAATTCCAGAGAGATATATATTACAGGCACGCTACGATGAGATGCTTGATAATGAATTATGGAAAAGTACAGAAGATAAAATAAGAAGTATTCTTCAAGAAGCTGCCCTTCGGGCATTGCCAAGAGAAGTGGCTATTCACTTATGTTTTAAGTCTGTGACGGAAAAAGAAATTGATGCGGGGTTTTTACAGATAGATGGAGATGCTTTGCAAAATCAAAGAGAACATAAAAATATCATCGCATTATTTCGACATTATCGAAAAGACGATACAAAAGAATATGTTGACAAAATAAAAAATAATATAAAATCAGAAAATCAACTTGATTTTAACTTGAATGAGTATCCTGATTTAATTGAAAATAAGAAAGCCAAAGGTTTAGACAAAGAATCTAAGTCAGAGAAGCCGCCTTCTTCTGTTCTGTATGAGAGGGATTTTTTCACAAATATCTGCGAAAAATTGAAGAGTAATATTCAAGATGAAATTGATAGAATAAAAAAACAGCCAAAATCAACGAAACAGATACTAGAAGAATATACAAAAGAATATAATCAAGTTTTTTTGCAGAGAAAGGACGAGATAGCGCTTTTGCAACAGTATATAGATGGTGATTTTTCTTATATTCAATTTTTGACAGGACCTTCGGGAAGTGGAAAGACAGCTCTGCTGGCAAAATTATATCAAGAGAATAAAGAGAAAAATCTGCTTGGATATTTTAGAGAAATCGATAATAGTCCAAACTCTCTGCTTGGCATACTGGAAAATATTCTTTTTTCTCTCTCGGGAAAACAGTATCATTTACAGTATTATAATGCAGTGGAAGAATTTTGGAAACTGCTTTCTCTTTGTGAGATAGAAAAAGAATATATTATTTTATTGGACGCAGTTGATACTTATTATGATTATTTCTTTTTTAAAGAAGATTTATTCTCACGAATATTGCCTACAAATTTAAAATTTATTGTATCGGCAATTGAGGGATTCTTGCCGGATTTTTATGACTCCGCTCATATATTAAATTTAACTGCCTTTTCCTTTCAGGATTCCTCGAAAATATTTAGAGAATATTTAAAGTCAAAGAATCACTGCCTAACCTATGACCAGACTAATAGCATCCGCAAATCTCTTCTCCTTGGTATTCTTCCTGTGGAGATAAAGATATTGGCGTCTTTATGTTGTAATATAAGAAGTTATGAGAAAATTTCTATCAAACGAACGACACCAAGCTCCCTTATCGTTTTATTAGTTGATATGATGGTTCAAAAATATGGTCATAGTAAGAAACTAGTTCAGTTTGTTCTGTCCATTCTGGCTCTCGCTCCAGATGGCATAACGATGAATGAGTTAAGAGAATTATGCTATGCAAACGAAGAAGTCCGAGAAAGCTGCTTAGAATTAGATACTCAAAAAGAAGTATATAGTACTGGTATGCTACCTATGATTTATCTTTCCAGACTTTTTTATGATTTGGAATCTAATCTTCAAACTATGATATCTCACGGTCAGGAGGTTATCATATTTAGCCATAATATATACAAAAATATTGTAAAAGAATTATATCCTCTGGAAACAAAAAAAGCTCATTCTATGCTTATAGATTTTTTTGAAAAACAGCCATCCTATTATGAGAATCAAGTAGTGAATATGAGAAAGGCTTATTCCCTGCTTCCACTCGTGTACGAGGACGAACAAAGAATGAGCTATTTATTGACGGATAAGGTATTTATAAGTTCTGTCATCGCATCAGGACAGCTTTCATATATTTTGGAACTCTGGAGTATGAGGTGGGAGAAGATAAGAGACCAAAAAATATATTCCTGCATTTTAAATCATTATGAGGACTTACATTTATATCCAGATTGTTTTTTAGCATTTTATCAAAATGACTATAAAGAAAACTTAGAATATGACGCATTTTTTTCGCAGAGCAATGCTTTGTCACCGTCAGAAGACTTTCTGTCATTCCCATACAAAAAAGGGACGAAAGCTTTATTTAGCCCTGATAGTCAATTTTTCCTTGTATTTCAGGACGATAAACTATACCTATGGCGTACTTTAATGAGAACGGAGATTTATCATATCGGTATTCCGGTATCCATGGAAGAAGATTATCAAATTTTATGGATAGAGGAAAAAGAGTTTATTCTCTGCGACCATAAGAAACTATATCACTATAAAATTCAAAACGAGAGTATCGTATGCTACCATTTTTATGAGTTTCAAGAAAAGGGACCCCGCTCACTGCAGACCAATATCACTCTAAAACATATTGTCTATCGATATGAATTAGAAAAAATCTTCCTGATTATTCAGAGCAAACTCCTTAATATTGTAACTCTCGTTTATCAGATAGATTTAAAAACTAAAAAAATACTCTCCTCGATTGAACTCACAGAAAAGAATTTTAATGGTTTTTATTGGAGAGAGGAAGACGATATGCCATCTATTTTTTCATCCAAGCATACCCTTTTCCCGCCTGATTGCTTTTTGCAAGTGAAAGTAAATCAAAAATTAACTCTGCCAGTGAAAGAAACAAAAATCATCGGAAAGAATAAATTTTTACTTCTCTACTCAGAAGAAACTTGGCAAGAAGGAAATGCATTGACAGCCTGTAGCATGATAGAAGATAAATATATTTACTATATTTGTCCCCCAAATATTAGCAAATTAAAGCATATCCTTCCTGGAACAAAGACAGCGGTTTTTGTATACGAAGATATTATCTTAGTTTTGGATTTACATACTTTAAAATTTATACGAAAATACCATTATGACGGAGAAACCGTCCTCTGCGCAAAAGAAGATAGCTATATTGGCATTATGAAAAAGAAACGAATATTTTTTGTCGGTTTTTCAATTATGGAGAAAATAGAAGAAGACTGCTATATTACGACCAAGAGAAAAATAGTAGAAAACAAAAAGAAAGTTTCTCCTTCACATGAAATAACTTCTAGCGATAAAAATGAATTTTCTATTTTGAAAGGCTCTGCCAAATATCAAAAGGCGACTATGGCAGCAGTATCATCAAATGCAAAATATGCTATCGCCTATGAGACGAGGGACCAGATTGTCATCTATGAGCAAGGAACTATACACTCTACGATTCACTATCATTTTACAATCGACCATTGCTTAGTGAAAATGTTTTTTTCCAAATGCCAAGACTATCTCATTCTTATATTAAGCTGTGGAATAAAAATCTATGATTTGGTAGAGAATTGTTTTGTCCGCTCCAAAAAGAAGCAGGATTTTCTCCTAGGAGAACTGCTGCCTCCTTCGTCCTTCTCTCTCTATGAAGAGCAGATACCAGAGTTATCCATTACCCGACAGTTAGAGGCAAGAGAAGAAGAAATCGAAACTTTTATAAGAGAAAAATCCTCACAAAACTTTCAGGCTTATGAAAGTGGAAATAAGATTATCCTTATCCTTCCTCATCTTTCCTCTGTATTATTATTGGATAGCAAAAGAGAGAAAATTTTAACTGCCTACTATCACCAAGACGGTATCATCGGCGGTAGAATCATCGATGAGCATAATCTGTTATTTTGCGACCAAAATGGCATCATTCAAAATCTTAGCCTAAATGAAATGGCGAAAAAATATATTCCTAAAACTTCCAGCAGGAAGAAAAAAGGATTTATAAAACGTAATAAAAAGCAATTCATAACATGTATTGCCTTCTTCTGTTTTTTCCTGATTGCCGGAATATGTACAGCCTTGTATGCTAATAGACCTATTTACTATGACATAGATAATACTGACGAATTAGTGGGAAATTCTATGGAAATACAGTATCTTGATTTTTCTTCAGAAGCATTCGATTCTAAAGAGGCTTTATACAAGACTTCCCACTTTCAATTTCAATCTACTGGCAAGGGTATTTTATATAAAGAAAGACAAGATTTTAATCACGACAAAAAGAAGGAAATTTTAATCATCGAAGAAAAGAACGATGCCAAAACTATGAATTTTACTGCCTATATATTAGATGAAAACTATAAAATATTAACTACTTATCAGTTTCCCTCCATCGCCGCCCATTATAATTGTCTCATCGATTTCTTTTATTATGAGCGAAACGATAATCAGTGGATACTGGGATTCGACTATCTCGGCATCTCTATGCTAGATTCTTCTAAGTTAAAATACACAGAATTTATCTCTTATGAAGATAATCAATTTTATGAGATAATAGAGCCATTCACATATTCATCTGATGAATCTGATGAAAGAAAAGAATATATCTTTCGCTCATCATTAAATAAAATCGGATTAGACATAAAAGATGTTACAACAATGATAGCCGATTACAATGAACAATTACATATCGTTTCCAGTATTTACTCTCAAAAAATATTAGAACCACTGGAAATCGAAGCATTAGATTTTAACAATCAAACCTATCCTGTATCAAATATATCATATATGGGAGAAAATCGTCCGCGACTTCGTAATGAGTCAGATACAAGTGTAGAATCCTCTTCTATTTACACCGATTTTGATAAATCCTGTTCTTTCCAAATGGCAGGCTTATCCTTTTCGCCAGACAGCTTTAAAGACAAGAACGATTCGACAAAAATTTCAGCTGTAGAAGAAGAATATTCCATGACACTTGAATGGACCTCTCTCTACGAGACAACAAATATAAAAGAGGAATTTCTAAAAATCCTCTACAAGAAAAACATTTTAACCTATGAAACAGAAATAATGCCAAAAAGCTATACGTGTAATGACACATCCTTCTCAATCAAATATGAGTTGGAATACCAAAATGGTCGAATTAATGGCTGGTATGACAAACCATCAAAGCGACTCTATCTATTAACCTTACTCTATACTCCTAGCCACGAAAACGAAGCAAGCCTTTTTGAAAATACCGTCATTCATACGCTTGAGTCAGTGACCCCTCGTTCGTTACACGACACCGTCATTCCAATAAATTGGGAAGAAAAATTGGGAGAATACAATAACACAAATACCTATATCGAAGAATGCTATCAATTATTTTTAACCGATTATATCGGCACCTATCTTAGCGATTCCTCGACCGAACGCCAATATTGTATTCACTATATCGACGGAAAGCCAAAATTATATATTATCAACACTACTGAACTTAATTTTGGCCAAACCATATATATTTTTTCCTTCGATGAAAAAACAAAAACCCTCAAATACGATAATATTATCAATATGAGAGAAGTTTATCCACTATATTATTCATCGAATATGCAAGCCATCGTAGGCTGTCCAGATAGTCCAGACTCAGAGCGATACGAATACAAAAAGCTTTCTTCCCTAGATTCAGCAAACTCAACTGCTATCCAAAAATATCAAAGAGACGGCATTGCTTACTATTTTTTTGTAGATGAGGAACACTCCACCTCCCTAATCCAAAAAGAAAAATACGATGCCATCATCCAGTCTTTTGGAAGTTTACAAAAATTGGAGTTTCACAATATATCCGATATCCCTGTGGCAACCGAATCCTCTCACCATATATATCACAATTACTTAAACTCCAATCTCACCATAACTGTCTCAGAAGAACTAGACTGTCATCCATCTTATCTTGACTGGCAAGATTTCATTTATTATAACGAAAATAATACAACGTCATCCATCCAGTTAAAAATTGTAAGCGACAAATTTGATATTGATTATTGGAAAAAACTAGATAAATACAATCTAACTTACCACAAAAACTCCAGCAGTTTTGTTGAACTAACTTCTTCCGAAAAAGACAATTATTACGAAAGTATGCTAAAAAATGCCAGCATATACTACTACAGAAAAGTACAAAAAAAGGGGAATTTCTATATCATAATAAACTGCACTATGAACGGAACCAAAAAATCCTGTGAATCTATCATTAACAAGATAGATGAGTTCATAAAAATAGATGTAGATTAAGACAAAAACAATAATTTTATCAAATTCCACCCGCACACGAGCAACCTCAGTACGAATTAGTCCTACAATCTGCATAAAAAACTTTATCAAGATTCGCCAGTACACAGCCAAGAGAGTCCGTCGATATGTCCTCAAAAAACGATAGAGAG
>JAUUSJ010000162.1 GCA_030841965.1 Blautia sp. | reverse complement strand
ACTCTCTATCGTTTGTGGGGGATATACCTCTCTCCTCTATCAGCTGTGTATTGGCGAAACTAAAATGATTCGTATGCTATTGCTTAGAGAATAGAAGAGTGAAAATATAAACTCTATCTCTTTCACATGCAATTACATAATACGATGATACCAAGGTCAAAAGGTCAAAAATCCGATGCAAGCTTGCTCGCAAGAAGGTTTTGGACCCCAATATCATGATATTAATTTTATACATACTTTTTCAAACTTTTAATTCACTAATATATAATACGCGTGATACTGTATAACAAAGTAAAAAAGACTTTTATAAATAAAGAAATATTTTATTATCAAAACAATAAAATAACAAATTTATAGCGTTTCGCCAATACACAGCAAAGGGAGCAAGGGACTATGTCCTCTGAAAACGATAGAGAGTGGAGCGGTTTTTCGATATACTTAGCTTTGCCGCTGGAGCACTGTTTGAGCAGCGTAGCTGCGAGTTTGCGGGAGGCGGCAAAAATCGGCGTATGTCGAAAAACCGTGGGAACGAACGTGTTTACAGAGGACATAGTCCCTTGCTCCCTTTGCGTCTCTCTCCTCTATCCGCATCTCCATCCACTTCACCAATATTAAAAATCTGACATCTATAAAACCTGAGAAAACATCTTCGTGATAAGCTGTGGCCTTGTAATAGCAGAACCCACGACAACACTGTAAGACCCAAGTTCAATCACTCTCTTTACCTTCTGTGGTGTATTAATATTCCCCTCCGCAATAACAGGATGTGTCACCCTATTCAAAACTTCTCTCAAGATTTCAAAATCATTTTCCTCGATTTTATCACCCTTACTCTGCTTTGTATACCCAACTAATGTCGTTCCAATAAAGTCAAACCCAAGCTTGTCCGCAAAAACTGCCTCCTCCACAGTGGAACAGTCCGCCATCAAAAGCTGATTTGGATATTTGCTCTTGATTTGTCCAAAAAACTCTTCCAAGCTCATACCGCCTGGACGTTTTGCATTCGTCGCATCCAGAGCAATAATTTCTGGTTTTACCTCCATTAACTCCTCAATCTCTCTCATCGTAGGGGTAATATAAATCTCACTGTCATCATAATCTCTTTTTACAATTCCAATAATTGGTAAATCGACGTTTTTTTGTATCTCCTCAATATCTTCTTTTGTATTCGCACGAATTCCAAGTGCGCCTCCTTGCTTTGCTGCTAAAGCCATTCTTCCCATAATAAAGGAAGAATGAAGTGGTTCATGACTAAGAGCCTGACAAGATACAATTAATTTTCCTTTTAGCTGTTCTATTTTTTGATTCATCTTAATCTCCTCCTTTTATATGGTATGATACCAGCGTAAGAGCACATTGTGCGGAGCAACCTGGTATCAAAGGGGTCAAAAGACCTTTTGACCCCAATACCATGGTATTAGTATATGCAAATATACTTTTAAATTCAAGAAAAACAAAAAAGCTGGAAAGTTCTTTCAACAGCTTTTTTGTTTTTGACTTTTTATAGAGAATTTTTCGTATTTTTTTGTGAAAATTTTACGCAAAATTGATGCTTTATTCTGTTTTCACCGTTTCTGATGCTTTCCCTGCTTCAATCTTTAGTACCGTGCAAGTCGGGTCTCCCTCGACATAGCTAATCTTTATCCTATCGCCGACATCATATTTGACAATATCCATAAAGTCTACAATCGGCACATCAAAGATAAGCTCGCTATCTTCAATAACGAGATAAAAATGCGTATTTCCCTCGACGACTCCCTGTGCCATCCGAGTAATCTTGCCCTCGATTGACTCTTCCTTTTCTTCCGAGGTGCTAGAGCCTCCTCCTTTTACAATCATCTTCTTATAGGTCTTCTCACAGGCAGATACGGTATCGCCAATCGCAACATTTTGATACTTTTGGATATTTACCATTGCGTATTTCTTCACCAAGCCTGCATTATCCTTCAATGCCATAAAATAGGTCGGCTCCCCACTGATATTGAGAAGGAGTGGGAAGGCGGCTTTATAGCCTAGGTTTTGCACCTGACCCTCGGCGGAATCCATCGCGGAATACTCCTCTGCTCCCGCAATCTCATAATACTTTGTCTCTTTTGTTCTCTGATTCATCAAGACGAATCCGACATTCGAGCGGTCTCCACTGACAGAGGTGACTCCTGTATATACCCAAACATCATCATCTTGGGCAATATAATTATATCCATCTGTCGTCTCAAGACAACCTTTTTGTCCAAGAATACTATTAATATATCCATTTTTCAAAGTACCGTGATAATCATACATCTGTATCAGCAAGTCTGCTGGATATACACGGTCCACCCAACTTGGCACATCTTCCACATCCATCGACTGACATTCGCCTGTGATGGCATTGCAAAGAACAACCTTTCCGATTGTCTGCCCTCCAAAAAGACCAATGGTAAACTTCTTCACAGGACAAATCCAGTACGGTGTTCCCTCCTCGTCAATCTCAAAGCTAAGCTGGTCAAAAATATAAGTCGGATAGCGAAACCTCAAATGTCTGTGAATATTTCGATTAAAATATTCTGACTCAGAGTATTTCATCCCCTCTTGTAACTTGACAAGCTGTGTATTTTGCGTCGCCATATCAATCGAAATATAGGCTGGAATTCCATTCTTCTGGTTTGTAAACCACTTGATAAAGCTTGCATAGACCAAAGGTGTAACACGAACAGGTCTTCCATTATAATTAATCTGCGAGTAGAGTGAACTCACCTCGAACTGGGATACCATATCGACCATGCTTCCCATCTTTCGGTTTCCGAGCAATTCAGCCGAATCCTTGTCAAGAAGTGGAATCTTATTATAATCAACCTGGTCGATATCCTTCGCAAAATCTCCCGTCTCTGGTTCTAAAAGCTTTTGATACTTTTTTGCATTGACAATCGGGGATGATAAAATAGTTCCAACTACATAAAAAGCTATCACTAGCACAAGAGCTGCCACCATCAGTTTTAGCCCTTTTTTCCCTCGAATCTCATATCTTAAGCTTTTTAAATCTTCCTTACTGTGAATTCCACTCTTGAAAGTCTTGCCAAGGCTAAATACAAGCAGTAAAACCAATATCCCTATGATAAAACTCCAAAATCCACTCTCATGAATATTGATGGCTGGAATCTCTATATAATAGTAAACTGCCGCCACAATAAGAACTGCTAAAGCAATAAGAACTTTGCTCCTCTTTTTCATAAATTAATCCTCTTTTCTGTAAGATTTGTACAATCATTGACATATTCTTATTGTACTCCCAACAAAAGGGCAATGCAAGGGCATCCATATTAAGAATTCTTTACAGTTTCTCCGTCTTCGGTATAATAATATTTAGTATAATCGCCGCAAAAGCTGCTGGAACAATACCAGAGCCGCCAAAAATCAATTGTACATAGTAAGGAAGAGCACCTGTCGCTCCTGATGTCGAGCCAAGTCCATATCCAAGTCCAAGTGCGACAGAGATAATTGTAATCTCTCTCGCCGTAATAGGCTCACGAGTCACTAACTGAATACCAGAAACTAAAATAGATGCAAACATCATAACCGCCGCACCTCCGAGCACTGGCTGTGGCATAATAGATACACAGGCAGCTACCTTTGGACAAAGTCCACAGAGAATCAAAAAGATTGCTCCACAAGATAATGCCATACGGTTTACAACCTTTGTCATCGATACAAGACCGACATTTTGCGAGAAAGATGTATTCGGAAGCACACCAAATAATGCTCCAAGAGAAGAGCCAAGACCGTCACAGACAACACCGCCAGATAACTCGGTATCTGTAGCCTCACGGTCCATTCCTCCCTCGATACAAGCAGAGATATCACCGACTGTCTCCACTGCCGTAACGATAAACATAATACTGATTGGAATAATCGCCTGTAAATTAAAACTAATATGTATATCAGATAACGCTCCAAATCCTACAATACTTGGAAGTGCAAACCAGGAGGCATTCTTCACCGCATCAAAATTTACAACCCAGGCATAAGTATACTCTACACCCTCTGCGTTCACTCCTGTATGAGCCATTGTCAAAGTCATAATAATCGTGACGACATAGCCAATTAAAATACCAATTAAAATAGAAGAGCTGCCAATCAAGCTCGTTGGCTTTGTAAAATGCTTCAAGACCAAAATAGCGACAAGCACAATAAATCCGACTGCGAGATTGGTCAAAGAACCATAGTCATTTACTCCATTTCCACCACAGAAATAATTGATACCGACGGGAATCAAAGAAAGACCGATTGCCATAACAACACATCCTGTCACAACAGGTGGGAAAAACTTTCTAAGAGGCTTTAGACAAAGTCCTAAGACACCCTCAAAAAGGCCTCCAACGATGGACGCCCCCATAATAGCTCCATAGGCGATAACACCTGAACCGAGAGTCGCCGAAACACTTTGCAAAACTCCGAGAAATCCAGAGGAAGTTCCCATAATAATCGGTACTTTACCCCCACAAGGTCCGATGGAAAATAGCTGAACTAAGGTGACAATACCTGCGATTGTCATCGCATTTTGTAAAATCGCTGTCCGCAAGTCTCCAAAACCTGCATCCATCGTAAGCCCACAGGCTCCTAAAACGATAAGTAGCGGCGTCAAATTCCCGACAAACATGGCAAGCACATGCTGTAGACCTAGGGGAATAGCCTGCTTGAGAGGGAGCTTTCCATAGAAAGTATAAGGGGTTCCCATCTCACTCTTTTTGGTTGATTGACTCATTTTTTCAAACTCCTTTCAACAACAATATCTTTTCGACAAGAAAAAATGAAAATGCGCAATATCGCAGATATCTTTCATATATTGTCCAAAAGATAAAAACTATAATATATTATAAATATCACGAGAATCCATATATATAATATTGGGGTCAAAAGGACTTTTGACTCTAGTATCATATATCTTATAAAACATAAAAAGGAGAGTATCTTGCTTACGTCAACCTTTACTCTCCATCGATTATACGCCCTATCATAAATATCAAAAACTCTCTATTTTGGTATTATCAGGGAAAAATTCTCGTTAAATTTGTATCAATTTTATCATAAATACTTTTTATCGTCAATTCTTTTATGTGAATAAACTATAGTTGGAAGTAGTTTTAAATTATTTCAAAACCTATTTTTCGTCAATCAAATCATAACTCATATCAATAAAATCAAAAATCTTCTCCTGACTCACAGTCCCATCTAGCAAAATCGTTATCCAATGCCTCTTATCCATATGGTATCCCAACAAAAACCCATCCGCCTTGACAAATATTTGATTCCACTCTGGCGTAATTTTTACATTAATAATATCAACTCTCTCTCTTCCCTCTAACCCTAATTTCTCTCTCGATACATTCTGAATCACAGCATACCATCTATGATTCCTGCCATGTCTAAGCACAACTGCTCCTTTTTTCCAAACATATTCTGGCTCTGTGCCATATTGATTTTGCACGTATTTAAATATCACTTCCCGTAACAATAATATCCCTCTCTTCTGCCTTCCATTGTATAAACTGCCTATCACCTAGTATCATAAGCTTTCTAGCTGATTCATTATAAAATAAGTATAAAAGAAATTCCAAAATTATCAAGAAAAATTTTAATCATAATCTTATATTTTTAGAAAAAAACTCCTGAAAAATTCTTTTAGAAAATTTCAGGAGTGAAAATTCATTATAATAGATAAGACTTAAGAACCCTTATTTTATTTTGGCAAAAACGCAAAATAAATAATAAATAAAACAACTAATCCCCAGACAATAGGCTTTACCTCTTTTGCCTTCTTTGCTGCCACCATAGAAACCGCGTAAGTAATGAATCCAAGTGCAATACCATTTGTGATAGAGTAACCTAAAATCATAATGATAACTGTCACAAAAGTACTCGTGGCAAAAACTAAATTATCCCACTTAATATCCTTAAGCTGCTGTGCCATCAAAATACCTACTACTACCAAAGCTGGAGCCGTCACCGCGCTTGTCACACAAGAAAGCAGTGGGTAGAAAAAGATAGATAAAATAAACAAAACTCCCGTCGTACAGGCAGTTAGACCTGTTTTTCCACCGACTTTTACGCCAGATGTCGATTCTACAAAGGAAGTTACTGTGGAAGTACCCATAATGGAACCAAAAACTGTTCCGATGGCATCTGATAAGAGAGCCTTCTCGATATTATCAAGTTCTCCATCCTCACCGACTAAGCCTGCGCTATTTGCCACTGCCACCAATGTTCCCGCTGTATCGAAAAAGTCCACAAAAAGCAAGGAAAATATCGCCATCCAGCACTGTGGATGAGAGGCAAGCTCTCCAAATCCCCGTGAAAATGCCCCGACAAGACTAAAGTCAAAATCCGCGGAGACAACTGCCGTCGGAAGCTGTGGCATTCCTTCGATACCAGCCACTCCGAGAATAATACCGACAATCGTAGTTCCCAAAATGCCTAAAAATACTGCTGCTGGAACTTGTTTTACCAGCAAAAATATCGTCAAAATAATGCCAAATACGGATAATAAAACGACTGGGTCTGTAAAATCACCGAGCGTCACCAACGTGGAATCGCTGTTTACTACTATCTTTGCATTAATCAGACCAATAAATGCGATAAAAAATCCGATACCTGCGCCAATCGCAAGCTTTAGCTGTGCTGGAATTGCATTAATAATAATACTTCGAATACCAGTTACCGTAATCAAAATAAATATAATACCAGAGACAAAGACACAGGCAAGTGCTCCCTCATAGCTAAGCCCCATTCCCATAACGATGGTATAAGTGAATACTGCGTTGACACCCATACCAGCCGACAATGCCACTGGATAATTAGCCAAAAGTCCCATCAAAATAGAAGCAGCCGCACTGCTGATAGCTGTTGCGATAAAAACTCCCTGAAAACTCATTCCCGTCTCACTGAGCATTCCTGGATTCACCGCAAGAATATAGGCCATGGCGAGAAAAGTCGTAAGACCAGCTAAAACTTCTGTCTTTACCGTCGTATTTTTCTCCCGCAAGTGAAATACTTTTTCTAACATGTTTTTTCCTCCTCTAATGCATGTTATGATGTGAGGTCAAAAAGTCTTTTGACCCCTTTGATTTTATATTTGTCATTTGTATATGACAAAAAAATACCCAAAGGCATACTGTACTTTATACCCTTTGGGCGAAAAACAGCTTTGCTATCTTATAAAATATCAAGGCAAATATCGCCTCTAAGACATACTATATCTTATGTCCTATAAACAAAAAACAGCTCTGCTGTCTTTTAAAGTATACCACAAATTCATTTTTATGAAAAGTGAAATACAAAAAACTTATCTATCTCGCAAATATAATAAAAATTAGGAGGTTCAATATGCAGATTGGAGCATTATATTTCATGTGTAAACAATTACAAGAAAACTGGCCAGATGCATACGCAGATATTTTGGGCAGTAAAAACTATCCTCAAATCGAAGGCACCGTAAAATTTTATAAATGGAAAGACGGAAGCATTGTGGCGCTCGAAATTGATGGACTTCCAAGACAAATAGGAGAGGAAAAATATCCTATCTTGGGATTTCATATCCACGAGGGAAAATCTTGCAGTGGAAATAATAAAGATTATTTTGCAGATGCACTCGGACATTTTAATCCAAAAAATTATCCTCATCCACAACATGCTGGAGATATGCCACCTATTTTTGCCAATGACGGTATGGGCGTAATGGTATTTTATACAAATAGATTTACGCCTGATGATATTGTCGGAAGAACAGTCATCGTTCATGATATGCCAGATGATTTTAAGACCCAGCCTTCTGGAGATTCCGGAGAAAAAATCGCATGCGGAGAAATTAAAAAAGTTTAATCGCTTGTTTCTTTTTTTACAGATATTCGCCAAGATTTCCTCCCTCATCAAACTGGATACCTTGTCCAAAAGGTGGTATAATGGATATTATGAAGAGCATTCAGGTAATGCAAAAAGAGCGTATGAATCTGACATCCAAGATAATAGAATGACATGATATTGGGGTCAAAATAACAATGTCAAGGAGGGAGAGATTATGAAGGTATTATTAATCAACGGTAGCTCGCATCAAAACGGTAGCACCTTTACCGCATTGAGCACTATATCATTAGCATTAAGAGAAGAGCAGATTGAGACAGAGATTTATTGGCTTGGAACAAAAGCCTACTCTGACTGTATCGGCTGCGAACAATGTCGAAAGACGAAAAGTTGTATTATTCAAGACGGAATCCAAGAAATTATCCAAAAAGCTGATGAGAGTGACGGATTTGTCTTTGGCACGTCCGTCTATTACTCTCATCCAACGGCAAGGGTTTTATCTGTTTTAGACAGATTATTTTATTCGGGAGGAAGTCATTTTGCCTTCAAGCCAGGCGCCGCCATCGCCAGCTGCAGACGTGCCGGAACAATCGCGTCGATTGATGTGCTGAATAAGTATTTTACTATTAATCAGATGCCGATTGTATCTTCCACCTACTGGAATGAAATCCACGGAAATAATGCCCATGAAGCTGTGCAGGACTTGGAGGGAATTCAGACTATGTATAATTTAGGAAAAAATATGGCATGGCTACTCAAATGCATTGAGATTGGGAAAAAGAACGGTGTCTGTCCACCGTCTAATTCAAAATGCTATACAAACTTTATTCGTAGAAAAGAATAGGGTGGGAGAGAGAGGGAGCTGGAAAGAGACGCGAAGAGATGGAGACAGCAGAGGGGGGAGGCTGGAAAGAGACGCGAAGAGAGCCCGTCGATATGTCCTCTAAAAACACGTTCGTTCCCACGGTTTTTCGACATACGCT
>JAUUSJ010000348.1 GCA_030841965.1 Blautia sp. | reverse complement strand
TTCCGTTACTTCGCAGGTAACGGAGGAATTTTCCGTGCAAACATAATTGTTTTTTTTATAAATGAGCAAATAATAATGCTGTTTTTTTATAATTAATCGAAAAATCTGCATTTAAGCGCACTTTTTTGTTAATGGGATTGTTGTTCGCCCCAATTATTAGTGTATTTGCACGTATGTTCTGCATTATAAAGGGATTGTACTTATACATATTATTAATAAGAGAATGTATAATTTAAATTGAAGATGAAAGAGATTACCTTACAAGAAATGCTGTCAACTATTATTGGAGAGCTTCGAGAAAATGGAAGATGGGGAACAGCCCATATTTACCAATCTACATTGAATGTGTTTTCCGCATTCAATAACTATCGGGATTTGCATCTGCGCAAATTGAATCCAGTGGTTTTGAAACGTTTTGAAATGCACCTGCGTCAACGAGATTGCAGTTGGAACACCGTTTCTACCTATATGAAAGTCATTCGCTCGGCTTACAATCGAGCTGTAGATTTACGATGTGTCCGTTATACTCCTAGATTATTCGAACATGTATATACAGGAACTAAAGCAGACAAGAAAAGAGCTTTGGAAGTTTCGGATATGGGAACTTTAGTTCGCGGGACAGAAATGGATTTGTCCAAAAGGATTCCTTCCTCAAGTCTTCAAAATGCCAAAATGCTATTTGTTTTTATGTTTATGATGCGTGGTCTCCCATTTGTCGATTTAGCTTTCTTACACAAGAAAGACCTGCAAGGGAATGTATTGTCCTATCGTAGAAGAAAGACTGGCCGTACCTTACGGGTACTTCTATCTCCTGAAGCCTTACAGCTGGTACACATGGTATCCAATAAGGACGAGAACTCACCTTATTTATTCCCAATATTACATAGTAAGGATAGTACTGAAGCAGCTTATAAAGAGTATCAATCAGCTTTGAGACGTTTTAACTATCAGCTGTCAGCTTTAAAAACACATTTGAATATGAGTTCACATCTTAGTTCGTATTCGGCAAGACACACATGGGCTACAATGGCATATTATTGTGAGATTCACCCTGGCATTATTTCCGAAGCGATGGGACATTCATCGATAAATGTTACTGAAACCTATCTCAAACCTTTCAACGACAAGAAGATTGATGAAGCAAACGAGAAGGTAATTTCTTTTGTAAAAAGCAATGGAATCTCGGCATAGTTTTTTTTATTTTTATTGATAAAGCAGCCTAGATGTGTCCATATTTATTCCTCCCGCAAGAAACATCTCTTGAAGGGAAGAGTCCTCTTGCTCATTTCTCAACAACTTCCCCTTAAGCCAAAACTCTACAAAATAACACTTTAAGTCTTTCTTTCCCTATAAATATTTTGATTTCCCTTTATCGTAACTTTACCTCTCGGTCATATTATCAGAATTCCACCTATAAGCCACTTTTCATCTTTCATGACTTAAAATGTTATAAACAATTATAGAGGCATTACAACTATATTAAACTTCTTTTCACATAATTGATTCAAGATGGTTCCCGTTACCTGCGAAGTAACGGAA
>JAUUSJ010000161.1 GCA_030841965.1 Blautia sp. | reverse complement strand
CAGCGTATGTCGAAAAACCGTGGGAACGAACGTGTTTTTGGAGGACATATCGACGAACTCTCTTCGCGTCTGTCCCCCATTACATGCTCCCGCAATCACCAGCTGCATTCACACTTCGAGCTACCACTCTACGTGCTCATACAGCTTAATCCGTTAAATATCTGTACATCTTTGAAAGCAAGCTTTCCCATCTGTACAGCTACTTGACGGAACTTTCATAGCAAAAAAACTAACTCTAGATTTTCTCAATCTAAAGTTAGTTTTTATCTAATAATTTATTGATTTATCTATTCCTCTTCTGCCTTCTCATCCTTTTTCTCAATCAGAGAAATTCCAAGCTCATCCAGCTGCTTTTTATCAACCTCACTTGGAGCCTCAGACATAAGGCAGGATGCATCCTTTACTTTAGGGAAAGCGATTACGTCACGGATAGAATCCTCTTTTGCCATAAGCATAATGAGACGGTCAAATCCGTAGGCGAGACCTGCATGTGGTGGTACACCGTAGCGGAATGCATCCATGAGGAACCCAAACTGAGCGTGAGCCTGCTCTTTTGTAAAGCCAAGTGCGTCGAACATTTTCTCCTGCACATCTGGCTGGAAGATTCTGACACTACCTCCACCGATTTCTGTTCCGTTTAGTACGATATCGTACGCCTTTGCTCTCACACGACCTGGGTCGGACTCGAGATACTGCAAATCCTCCTCCATCGGCATTGTAAATGGATGATGCATCGCTGTATAGCGGTTTTCATCCTCATTCCACTCAAGAAGTGGGAATTCTGTAATCCAAACAAAATTATACTCATCTTTTTTGAGTAGATCTAGATTTTTCGCAATCTCTAATCTCAAGTTTCCAAGAACATCATATACAACCTTATCCTTATCCGCTGCAAAGAGAAGTAAATCTCCTGCCTGTCCATCCATCGCCTTGATTAGAGCATCCATCTCCTCATCCTTCATAAATTTACTAAAGGATGATTTCACAGTTCCGTCGGATTTGCACTGGATATAGGCAAGTCCCTTTGCTCCAAAATCCTTCGCAAATTTCACAAGAGCGTCGATTTTTTTGCGAGCCATATCGCCCTGCCCTTTTGCGTTAATACCGCGGACAGAACCTCCATTTTCAATTGCACTCTTAAATACGACAAACTCACAATCCTTTACGACATCGGTCACATTAACAAGCTCCATTCCAAAACGAAGATCTGGCTTATCACTTCCGAAACGGTCCATCGCCTCTTGATATGTCATTCTCTTAATTGGAAGTTTTACATCAACTCCAATCGCATCTTGGAACATACGGGCAAGCAATCTCTCATTCACATCAATGACATCATCTACATCTACGAAAGAAAGCTCCATATCAATCTGAGTAAACTCAGGCTGTCTATCTGCTCTCAAATCCTCATCACGGAAGCATTTTACAATCTGGAAATATCTGTCATATCCAGAGCACATAAGAAGCTGCTTAAATATCTGAGGTGACTGTGGAAGTGCGTAGAAATTCCCTGGATGTACACGGCTTGGCACGAGATAATCTCTCGCTCCCTCTGGAGTGCTCTTCATAAGCATTGGAGTCTCAATCTCCAAAAATCCCTCCTCCGTCAAGAAGTTTCTAACGGTTGTCGCAACTTTGCTTCTTAAAATCAAGTTTTTCTGAATATTCGGTCTTCTAAGGTCTAGATAGCGATATTTTAGGCGAAGTTCGTCTTTTACGTTTATATTGGCGTCGATAGGGAAAGGAGGTGTCATAGCCTCGGATAAAACACGAAGTTCTGTCACTTTAATCTCAATCTCGCCTGTCGCTAAGTCCTTATTGACTGCTCCGCTTCTCTTCTCTACGGTACCGACTGCTGCGATAACAAACTCGCTCCGAAGTTTTCCCGCTTTCTCAAAGACTTCTTCTCCTACAATATCTTGGTCAAATACAAGCTGTACAAGACCCGTTCTATCTCTTAAGTCCACAAAAATAAGACTTCCCAAATTTCTTCTTTTTTGCACCCAGCCCATAAGGACAACCTTCTGTCCAAACTCGGCACTTAAAACTTCCGTACATCTATGGGTTCTCTTTAACCCTCGCATGGATTCTGCCATTTTTCTTCCTCCTTTTTATGAAAAAACTGCTAAATCGCTTTTATAATCATCCTTTTTCGCTCTTCTATCACAGTTTCTATAAATCTAAGCTATCTATATCATCCAGAGAAATCTCAACCGACTCCCCTGTCTCCATATTTTTCAAGTTTGCCTTTCGCTCCTTACACTCATTTTCACCCATAATAACTGTATAACGAGCATGAATCTTATTCGCATACTTCATCTGAGCTTTCACGCTTCGGTCTAAGTAATCCGTCTCCACACAGTATCCCTTTGCGCGAAGTGCCTGTACAAAGGAAAATGCTGGAACCTTCGCCTCTTTTCCCAAAATGCCGACATAGACGTCCACACCAGTCTTAATTGGGAGCTCCACCTGCTCTTTTTCCAAGAAATAAATCAATCTCTCAATACCCATACCAAATCCAACCGATGGCATAGAAATCTTCTCGTCAATCTCATGTACTAAGTTATCATAACGTCCACCGCCACAGAGTGTAAATCCGTCGGAATTTACAAACTCAAATACAGTTTTTGTATAATAATCTAGCCCGCGGACAATTCCTGTATCCACCTCAAATGGAATCTGAAGAGCTGTGAGCAAAGAGCAAAGCTCATCAAAATGATTCTTACATTCTTCGTCCAAATAGTCAATTGTTCTTGGCGCATCCTTGACAATTTTCTTGCAGCTTTCTTCCTTACAGTCAATCACACGAAGTGGGTTTTTCTCCATACGCTCCTTACAAGTCTCACAGAGTCCGTCCTCATGTGCATGCAAATATTCTTTGAGTGCCTTATTATAAGTAGATTTACAATTTGGGCATCCAATACTATTAATATGAAGCTTTGCATCCTTCAAGCCGATTTTCTTAATAAAAGTGGAGATAAGTGAGATAAGCTCTACCTCAGCGAGTGGTCCCGCTGCTCCCACAAACTCGATACCAAACTGGTGATGCTGTCTAAGTCGTCCACTGTCTGGCTTCTCGTAGCGAAATGCCGGTGTTACATAAAATAATTTAATTGGCTGTGGAAGGGCATGCATACCATTTTCAAGGTAGGCGCGGATTGCTCCTGCTGTTCCCTCTGGCTTTAGAGAGATGCTTCTTCCACCCTTATCCAAAAATGTATACATTTCCTTTTGCACTACGTCCGTCGTCTCACCAACACCTCTCTGAAATAAGATGCTATGCTCAAAGACAGGCGTAATCACTTCTTTTATATTATAGGTTGCACAGAGCTCTCTGGCCGTTTTTTCAATATAGGTTCTTTTTTCCATCATATCGCCGTACCAGTCTTGTGTACCTCTCGGTGCCTGCGTAATCATATCGTCTCCTCCAATTCTTTTTCACAATAAACTGTGCCCCAGAGAAACGGAGCACAGTCAATCTTTTTATACATGTTCATCATGTTCATACAGATTAAAGTTTATTCATTAATTCCTAGATTGTCAAGTACTTTTGCAAAGTCGTCTGAATGTACAATCCGAAGAAAGGCAAGGAAAACAGACATATCAAAATCCTTTACCTCCTCAATCATAATCTGAATCGCAGTCTCTGTATCAAAAGCGGTGCGATACGTTCGGTTTGATATCAGCGCTCCAAAGGCATCGCAGACGCGAAGAATCTTCGCTCCAAGCGGAATCTGGTCTCCCTTTAAGTTATTGGGATAGCCAGAGCCGTCAAAATTCTCATGGTGATAGAGCACATACTGACAAATATGCTCACTATATCCTTGCTCCTTTAAAATCGCATATCCAAGACTAGAATGCAGCCTTCGATATCGAACTTCATCTATCTGAAGCTTTTCGTCTCCTCTTTTTTGATACATATAATTCACTAGCTTTAACTTTCCAATATCGTGAAGCAGCCCCGCTATCGCAATATCGTGGCATTCTCTATCTCTAATATTTAATTCTCTCGCCAAAAGATACGCCAAATCACTCACGATAATTCCATGTGAGATAGCCTCTTTTAAATCTGCCTCTATCGGAGTTTCCACGCTATGAGCATCGTACATCTTTAGACAGTTTTTCGACCCCGCAGAGACAAAGATATTATCTTTCTCATCTAAATTTATCTTCACCTTCGCCCCAAGCGAAGCGATAGATTCTCGCATTAATTGTTCTTTTCTTTCTTTCGTTTCCGTACGATCATCTCCTCAATTCGCTCTATATAATGTTCTATATCCTTTACATTTTCCACTCTCTCGATTCTATTCTCTCTCGGATATACATATTTCGTTGAAGCCCCCGCACCCAATGCGATAATATCTTGCTTTTCTTCCATCATCAAAATATTATATAAGCTCTCCTTTCCAGGTATAGAGTAACCTACGTTTTCCAGATTTCCTGGAATATTCTTCTGTCGATACATATAATATGGAAATAATCCCATCTCTCTCGCCGTATCCTCAACCAAAAGAAGCATCTCATTTGTGCTTCCCTTTACCATACTCGCATATCGCTCCATATTTTGATTTAGCCTTGCGGCACGCTTAATTGCGAGAGAATGTACCGTCAGGCTGTCTGGTCTTAATCTCTTTATATGCGATAAGGTGTGGGTTAGTTCCTCGATTCCCTCACCTGGAAGTCCCGTAATAATATCCATATTTATATTGTCAAAGCCGATTTCTCTCGCCATCTCATAAGCCGAAATCGTCTGCTTTGTCGTGTGATTTCTGCCGATAATCTTCAACGTCTCATCGTTCATCGTCTGTGGATTAATACTAATCCTTGTGACTGGATGAGAATATAGCACCTTAAGTTTTTCTCTTGTGATACTGTCTGGTCTTCCCGCCTCAACGGTATACTCCTTTAAATGAGATAAATCAAACTTCTCCTCTATCTTTGTGAGCAAAAACTCCAATTCCTCTGCCGATAGGGCAGTCGGAGTTCCACCGCCGATATAAACTGTCGTAAGCCTCTTATTGGCATAAGTAGTCGCCACATAATCCATCTCTTTGCAGAGCGCGAGAAGATATGCCTCCACCTTTTTTTGATATATTCCAATCGGAAAAGAGGTAAAAGAACAGTAAAGGCAGGTCGATGGACAAAATGGAATGCCAATATACATACTGTACTCATCCTCGTATGAAATCTTGCTCAAAATCTCATACTCCTTCTTCGCCACATCCCGACAAAGTCTCGCCTTTTGCTTTGTTGTGCGATAAGTGGACTGAAAATACTCTATCATTTCCTCATCTGTCTTACCCTGTTCTATCATCTGATAGAGAATCTTTGTCGGACGAATTCCTGTCAGCATCCCCCATGGGAGCGTCCGATTTGTGTATTGACTCAATAAATCATACAAAAATCCGTCTATTTTTTTGCGCTTTAAACTATACTCCCAGTCTTCCATTCTAAGCTCTAAACTTGCTTTTTCTTCCTCCTGCTCGAAAATGCGACCAATTGCCCTCTCTTTTCCAAAATCCAACTCCATAGTAAAGCAAACAAGGGAGGAATCTGACTCCTCCACTTTTTGATTGGCAATATCCACAATCTTTTCTCGCTCAAAAAAGGCAAGTATTATCGCTCTCACATCATAATCATATTCCGTCGTGTTTTGCTTTATATATATCATAAGTCTTCTCTCTATCTCTTCACATATGGATTTGTTCTTCTCTCTTCTCCGATTGTGGAGGATGGTCCATGTCCCGGCAAAACAATCGTGGCGTCTGGAAAGTCCATTAAAATATCATTCACAGATTTTAAAATCTCTCTCATACTTCCGGTCGGAAAATCTGTCCTTCCTATACTTCCTGCAAAGAGGGTATCTCCCGTAAAGAGCCATCCATATGTCGGAAAATAATAACAACAGCTTCCCTTCGTATGACCTGGAGTTAAATAAAAGATAACACGATGTCCAAGCACCTCATACTCTTGCTTTGGCTGCTTAAATAATACATTTGCATGTGTTGTATAAGACCTTCCAAACATCGGCGTCAGATTATACTCTGGAACCATCAACACCTCCTGCTCAATCTGAGAGGCGAGCACTGGCAAATCCATGCTGACCTCTTTTCTCAAATCATCCAAAGCTCCAATATGGTCGGCATGACCGTGCGTCAATAAAATCATATCAAGCTTTAATTCCTTTTCCTTTAACATCTGCAAAATAATATCCACGTCGCCCGCTGGGTCCACCACTGCCGCCTTCTTCGTCTCCTGATTTGCGATAATATAGCAGTTGGTTCCGATATCGCCAAGCTCCGCTGACATTAATATTAATTTATTTTCCATCTCTCTCTCCTATCTTATGACCTTTCTATATCAATGACACTGTCAATCTGTCGAATTTTTGCAATAATACGATTAAGCTGTTCCATTCCCGTAATAAAAAATGTAAAGACAAGAGTCGCTTTTCCCTCTTGTTTATTCTTCCTCGTCAAAACAGAATTAATATCAATCTGTGCATCGGCAAAGACTTTACCGACATCGACCAAGAGTCCCATTCTATTTTCTGTATAGACAATAATCTCTGCCTCATACATCTCCTGCTTCTTCGGCTCATCTGGATATGCCCACTCCGCCTCAGCCAATCTCACTCTCTCAGAATTTGGCATCTTGACAATATTGTCGCAGTCTGTTCTGTGAATGGAGACTCCTCGCCCTCTTGTAATGAAACCGATAATCTCATCTCCCGGCACTGGATTACAACATTTGGAACATCGACATGGCATTCCCTCCATACCTTTCACAATAATATCACTTCTTCCGCCGGAGGAGCTTGTATTCGCCATCGCTTTCTTGGAGAGTTGCTGCTTATGTTCCTGGTCTTGCGTCATCTTGTCTCGTAGCTTTTGTATCTCGGCAGGATTTTCCTTTTGATATTCCTCCACGAGACGGTTGATAACCTGACTCTCCTTTAGGCCTCCATGTCCCACAGATGCAAGCACAGTATCCCAGTCTCTGCAAGAATAGCGATTTTCCACCTTCTTCATATAGGCAGGCTTTAAATACTTGCTAAGCACAAGCCCCTTTGAGGAACAATATTTATCCAAGAGTTCTTTTCCCTTTTGGATATTCTCCTCTTTGTACTCCGCCTTAAACCATTGATTAATCTTCGTCTTTGCACTAGAACTTCGCACAAAGGTAAGCCAGTCTCTGCTTGGTCCCTTTGAATTTTGCGATGTGATAATCTCGACTCTATCACCATTCTTCAACTGATAGTCAATCGGAACTTGTCGCCCATTCACCCTGGCTCCAACCATCTTATTGCCGACTGCACTGTGGATACTGTAGGCAAAATCAACTGGCGTCGAGCCTGTCGGCAAAGTCTTGACATCTCCCATAGGAGTAAAACAATATACCTGCTCTGCAAATAAATCTAAGTCCGTCTTTAAGAGTGACAAAAATTCATGATTATCCGACATATCCTGCTGCCACTCTAAAATTTGACGAAGCCAGCTTAACTTCTCCTCCTCTTTATCATTGGAGTTCGACTTTCCCTCTTTATACTTCCAGTGAGCTGCGATACCGTACTCAGCGGTTCGATGCATCTCGAACGTACGAATCTGAATCTCAAACGGCTGTCCGTTTGGTCCAATCAAGGTTGTATGAAGAGACTGGTACATATTTTGCTTTGGCATCGCAATATAATCCTTAAAACGTCCTGGAATTGGGGTGTACATCTCATGAATCACACCAAGAGCCGCATAACAGTCCATAACGGTATCTACCTTAATCCGGACAGCAAATAAATCATAAATCTGGTCGAGCGTCTTATCTTGATTCACCATCTTCTTATATATACTAAAGAAATGCTTTACACGCCCTTCTATCTCCGCCTTAATATGTGCATCCTCAATATGCTTTCTGACATCATCTACGATGCTGGCAATAAACGCCTCTCTCTCTTCTTTTTGAGATTTTAACGCTGTCTCTAATTCTTGATATACTTCTGGTTTTAAATAGCGCAGAGATAAGTCATCCAATTCTATCTTAATTTTTGAGATACCGAGCCTATGTGCAATTGGTGCGTAAATATCCATCGTCTCTCTTGATTTTTCTTTTTGCTTTTCAGGCTTCATATACTGCATAGTTCTCATATTGTGAAGTCTATCTGCAAGTTTAATCAGTATGACTCGGATATCCTTTGCCATTGCGAGGAACATCTTTCTAAGATTCTCGGCCTGGATTTCTACCTTATCCTTGGAATAAGATAATTGTCCTAATTTTGTCACACCGTCTACCAATAATGCAACCTCGGCGCTGAACTCTCTCGTTACGTCTTCCAGAGTGATATCTGTGTCCTCCACGATATCGTGTAAAAGGCCGGCGATAATTGTCTCTTTGTCGAGTTCTAATTCTGCAAGGATTAGGGCTACGCAGAGAGGGTGGATAATATAAGGTTCTCCTGATTTTCTAAACTGCCCTTGATGAGCTTCGCTTGCCATATGATAGGCTTTCTCAATTAAACTAAGATCCGTAGAAGGATGATACTGCTTAATCGTCTGTATGAGTCTATTATAAAGTTCTTCTGGCTTTGTGAAATCTTCTGGTTTGCTAATTTCTTTCTTTCCCATTGTTTGGTGAGGGTTCTTTTTATCTACCATATATCATCACTTCTCCTTACATTATTATTTTAAGACTTATTCTACACTATAATGATTTTTTTTGCAAGATATCTCCTTCTTTTCTCAATAGAAATCTGAAAGGGGAGGGGGGTTGGGGGTTGGGTTGAGATGGGGGGGAGATGTGAAAATGGGAGGCAGACGTGAAGGGTGGGGATAGATGTGAAGATTGGAAACAGACGTGAAGGGTGGGGACAGACGTGAAGAGTGGGGACAGACGTGAAGGGTGGGGACAGACGTGAAGAGTGGAAACAGACGCAAAGAGAGGCAGAAGATATGTCCTCTAAAAACACGTTCGTTCCCACGGTTTTTCGA
>JAUUSJ010000160.1 GCA_030841965.1 Blautia sp. | reverse complement strand
AATCAGCGTATGTCGAAAAACCGTGGGAACGAACGTGTTTTTCGAGGACATATCCACGGACTCTCTTCGCGTCTCCCTTCTTTCTCCACTCCAAAATTACCTACTCTCCCAAATAGAAATCGCTCCCAAAACAAAGAAACAGAAAAACCAAAATTCAAAAAAAACAGAGATAGCGAAAAATATTTCTTTTTCACTATCTCTTAGTATAAACTTTCATAAATATCAATATCTATATTAAGATATACCTACCTACTCATTAAGCCTTTTGAAGTTTGCTTTCTCCCTCACTTTTGGATTTCTTTTTATCTTCTTTGTCATTCATAACTGTACCGAGTAAGATTGGTGTGAGAAGGGTTGTCACAATGACGACTATGACAATTGGTGCAAACAGTGAATCATCCAATAAGTTTGCCTGATATCCCTTCTGTGCAACGATAAGTGCGACCTCACCACGAGAAATCATACCGACTCCAATCTGAAGCGCCTCTTTGCTCGTGCATTTACAGAGTTTTGCGCCCAAACCACATCCTACAATCTTTGTAATAATTGCGACAATTAAGAGTACTACAGAGAAAATCCATACGGCTGCTGTCATGCCGTTTACCTGTACTTTTAATCCGACACTTGCAAAAAAGATTGGAGAAAAGAACATATAGGACTCGATTTCTATTTTTCTATCTATATATGGCTCAACTCTAGTATAACAAAGCATCAATCCTGCAAAATAAGCTCCTGTAATATCCGCAATTCCGAATACTACCTCTGATACATAAGACAAAATCAAAGCAAATGCGACGGAGAAGATGGCAACTCTTCTTCTTTGCCCCTGGCTTTCTAATACTGTCTGTAGCTTCATAACAAGGAATCCAATCACTGCTAGGAAAATGAAATAAAGAACTATCTTTCCAAACACTGTTGCTGGCTTCACTGTTGGGTCCTTTAAGCTCATAATTACAGTCAAGACAACGATACCTAAAATATCATCAATAACGGCAGCTCCAAGAATCGTAGTTCCGACTTTTCCTTTTAATTTGCCAAGCTCACGTAGCGTCTCGACCGTAATACTAACGGATGTCGCTGTCAAGACAACTCCGACAAAGAATGACTTTAATAATTCATTATAATTGCTTAAATCTGGACTAAAGAAAGCGATATATGCTACAGTTCCACCGATTAATGGCACGATAACACCGAGTATCGCTGTGACAGCAGATGCCACAATATTTTCCTTCAACTCGCTAAGGTCTGTTCCAAGACCAGCACTGAACATTAAGAAAATAACACCAATCTCTGCTGCATACTCAATAAAGATACCAGCGTCTCCCTCTAATGAAATAATATTCAAGAAAGATGGTCCTAAGATAACACCTGCTAATAAAGAACCTACAACTGCAGGCAAATGCACTCTCTTAGATATCAGACCGAGAATCTTGGTAGACAATAAAATAATTGCTACAAACAAAATAAAATTATATGATTCCATGATTTTCCCTCCTATAATTGCGAGATACGTTGAAAATATTTGATGTAGTCTTTCCTCCCTCAAGCACTATATTCAAATTTTTCCCTATCTCGAAAAGCTTCCCTTTTGTAGGTATGCTTTTTGATTTTGATGATATATAAATCTCTAGAAACCCTTCTGACAGAAAAATACCACCAAACCATCTGACATCGGTTTAGTGGCATTTAAGTCATTTCAAATCTCTGTCAGAAATCTCCTGCAATCTTCTATGCTTCCAAGCTATTTCTTTTTGTGATCTGAGGAGCTAAATTAGAGCACTTCCCTCCACTTTATACTGCTCTGTTTCTACTTATTTATATACTCATCAATTGTTGATTACATTATATTAACATACTTTTCATTTTGCAATACTTTTTTTCGTTTCCTGCAAAATTCTACATTTTTCACGAAGTTTATTTTCAATTATTTTTCAATTTATGCAAGTTTTCTATTGAAAAAGCCAAAGAACTATGTCTTAGAAAAAAAGTTTGCAAACCTCTCTCTTTCAGATAGCCTTCTCTCATTCCTCTAAAATTTTCCAAATAAAAATGAGAGCAAAAAAGAACTACTTGCTCGACTTTTTCCATTAACAAAAATTTTACGCTATCGAAGAAAATATTCACTTGAAAAAGTATTTTTCCCATGATACGATTAGCCTTACGGATTTATCAGACAGAGAATCCTTTTTCGGATTTTCTCTCATATGCGTAATAGATATACAAATTCACAGAAAGGAAAGAATAGACTATGGCTTCTCACGTAAAATCAATGACCGAGGGAAAACCAGCCTCCCTCATTTTTTCCTTTGCCATGTCGATGACGGCGGGAAATATATTTCAACAGCTCTACACGGTCGTAGATACTATGATTGTCGGAAAAAAACTCGGAGTAACTGCGCTCGCCGCAATCGGTGCCTCCGACTGGCTTAACTGGATGATGCTCGGCATGATACAGGGGCTTACCCAAGGATTTGGAATTATGATGGCTCAACAATTTGGCGCAAACCATATCAAATCCCTCAAAAAGGCGATTGGCAATGCAACATTGCTCTCTCTTCTCGCCTCGATACTCCTTGTACTTATCGGACAAATTGGTCTCCTGCCTTTACTACATATTCTTAAGACGCCAGATTCCATCATCGACGGCACAATACTCTATACAAGAATTATGTTCATGGGAATTCCAATTGTTATGTTGTATAATTTTTTAGCCTGCATCCTTCGCTCACTCGGAGATGCGAACACCCCGCTCTACGCAATGATTGTCGCTTCTGTCTGCAATATTGCGCTGGACTCTCTCTTTGTCCTTGTATTTGGATGGGGTATCGCTGGAGCCGCCATTGCAACTTTAATTGCTCAATTCATTTCCAGCCTTTTTTGTATTTACCATATCCGCAAAATAGAAATCTTGAAATTTGAGCGAGACGATTTTCATATGGAGGGGGGATTAACAAGCCATCTGCTATACCTTGGCTCCCCGATGGCATTTCAAAATGGAATTATCGCAATCGGCGGTATGATTGTACAGTCCGTCGTAAACCAATTCGGCGTTATCTTCATCGCAGGCTTCACGGCGACCAATAAATTATACGGTCTTTTGGAAATCGCAGCGATTTCTTATGGATACTCCGTCGTAACTTATATGGGGCAAAATCTCGGAGCTGGAAAGATAAAACGAATCAAAGAAGGAATGCGAGCCGCTCTTATCATCGCAGTGCTCACTTCTATCGTGATTGCAGCCATCATGCTCGTATTTGGTAAACTTATTTTAGGATTATTCATCTCAGGCACTCCAGAAACTGTGGAGGAGACAATGAAAGTCGCCTACTTATACCTCTCCATTATGAGCGTCTGTCTTCCCATCCTCTATATTCTCCATGTTGTCCGCTCCGCCATCCAGGGACTTGGAAATACCGTTCTTCCAATGATTTCTGGCTTTGTCGAGTTTGCAATGCGAACCTTAGTCGCCATCTTTTTGCCACTCTTTGTCGGACAGATTGGAATCTTTTTTGCAGAGATTTCGGCTTGGACAGGGGCAGATGTCGTATTGATTATAAGCTATTTTATTGTGACAAATAAATTGCCAAAGGAATTTTCCAAAGAAACTTCATAAATTTAGCAAATTAGCTCTACGGGACAAAAATAGATTGAACCGACCTCCCAATCGTTAGATTTTGAGTTTAACGATTGGGATAGTTCGTGATGTGCCTTACGGAATTAAAATTCCACTCACCAAAATAAAATAATGTGGCAACTTATTTTTCTCCATCCACTCAAGCTCAAGTCCCATTAATTTACTAATCGTAAGACCTACATTTCCCCCTAGAGACTCGATAGAATATCTCATCTTCTCTGGATGAAGACAGTCTCCACCCGTCATTCTTGGACAAATTTCACCACAGATAGAACAAGAACCTGCACATAAGCTTACACTTCCCTCCATCTCTTCTTCCCTCTCCAAAAGTTCATCTGATAAATTTTGTTTTTCCAGAAAAAGAGAATTTTTCAAAATCTCATCTAGTTCTTTCTTAGAAAATTCCTGACCGCCATACTCCTCACTAAAAATAATTTTTGACGCCACAAATTCAATCTTTGAAAACTTTCTCCAGTACTCCATGACATCGAAATCATACGGAGGACATGACCAAATTTTTCCAAAGTTCTTGCATTTCTTACAGTTTTCTAAAAATGTCTCTACATCAACATACCCTTCTATATATTCAGGCATATTCATAGATGCTGTATATCGCTCTACACTATACTTTATGATATCTTTCATTTTCTGTCCCTCAAACTTATTTGTTTTGTTCAATACTTTGCACATAGTACAATAATCAATAATTCACAATATTGACTGGATTGCCCTCTAAAAATGCTCTAATATTATCCACTGTAATATCCATAATTCTCTGTCTCGCTGCCTGTGCTGCCCAGGAAATATGTGGTGTGATAAAACAATTTTTCGCCTTCAAAAGTGGATTATCTGCCTTAATCGGCTCTGTCGAGACAACATCAAGACCAGCCGCATACACCTTTCCGCTGTTTAACGCATCCGCCAAATCCTGCTCTACGACCAACTGTCCTCGACTATTATTAATTAAGATAACACCGTCTTTCATCTTTGCAATATTTTCTCTGTTAATAATTCCCTCTGTCTCTGGAAATAATGGACAGTGCAAGAAAATGACATCGGACTGTTTGAATAAAGTATCCAGCTCGACATACTCAGCAAGCTTTCTTCCCGCCTCATTTTGGTGGGTATCGTAAGCTAAAACCCTCATATCCATCGCATTTAAAATCTTCGCCGTAGCCTGTCCGATACGTCCAAGACCGATAATTCCCGCTGTCTTTTGATAAAGCTCAATCATCGGATAATCCCAGTAACAAAAATCTATATTCTTCTCCCATTTTCCCTCAGCTACAGTCTTTGCGTGATGTCCGTAATGAGAACAAATTTCCAGTAAAAGTCCAACTGCATACTGTCCCACAATCTGTGTCCCGTAGGTTGGCACATTTGCAACTAAAATTCCCTTTTCTCTCGCATAACGATAGTCGACTACATTATAGCCTGTCGCCAAGACAGCGATGAATTTCAAATTTGGACAGGCGTCTATTATATTTTTGGTGATAGGGGTCTTATTAATGACAATGATTTCTGCATCCCCGATTCTCTCAACGATAAGTGGGCTTTCGACATAGGAAGTTCTATCATAAACCGTTAACTCCCCTAAATTTTCCATTTCCTTCCAGCTTAAATCACCTGGGTTCTCTGTATATCCATCTAAAACTACTATTTTCATCTCAATTTCCTCCTAAGTTTGATAATTACATATCCTTTCGTTTTCTCATCCAATTAAAACCTTTTTTCCCTCAAATGCGAAACCATAATGACGTATTTTCTCCTTCGGTATGCCCTTTGCCAAGAGAATCGCATCATAATTTTTCTCATCTATCTGTCGCAAAGCTTCCTTTACCGTCTCTTCCAAGCTAGCCTCATCCTCCTTATCGTGCACCTTAAATTCAAAAATATAGGCAAAATCCTCCTGATTTTTAATTGGCTCTAAAACTACATCATATCTTCCAAATCCACTCTCTCGGTTTGAAGTAATATGATATCTTCCAGCCAAATCAACTATCAAGCCAAGTACAAATCCATGGTAAAACCTCTCAGGCTGCGCTTCCTCAGAAGGTTTTTTTCCTGTATCAAAAAAGCTAAATGTATCCTTAGCCACCTTATTTATGAAACGGTTCATGTATTTGATGTCATTTAGGAATAATGCCTTGATAAAATCATTATAGGAAGTGGAATAATTGGAAAACCAATTTTGAATCATTCGCTGGAACATTGCTTTTACCTCAATATTAGTCAATGCCAGCTCATAAGTCACCTCTGCAGTTTCTATGTCTATAGATTGCTTGATTACTTTTAGGTATCCACTCGCCAAAAAAAGACTCCATATAGATTTCTCCTCATTTTCAAGCTGAGAAAAGATAATCTGCTCGTCTATTTTGGTAACTAAATTTTTATCTGCTAAAAGGTCCTCCATAATAATTTTAATCCCTGGATTCCCTTTTTGAATTAACTGGCTGACCAGACTGTTTGAGCTTGTATTCGCCCAATAAGTATCAAATTTTTTCTTATCTAGAAAATTAGTGATTGACCAGGGGTTATAAATATCTTTATGTGAACCAAAGGTAAAGCCATTATACCAATGCTTTACTGCCAGTTTCTGGTCAGACATGGAGAAATCTTCCAAAGCCCCAAAAACCTCTTCCTCTGTAAATCCAAAGCTTGTCGCATATTTATCGCAAGTTGTTGTCACAATATCCAGATTGTTTAAATCCGAAAAAATAGATTCCTTACTCACTCTTGTAACTCCAGTTAAGATGGCTCGCTCCATATAAGGATTTGTCTTAAATGTAGAGTTCAGCATCGCTCGAATGAAAGACGACATCTGGTTCCAGTATCCATTTATATATGCTTCTTGAAGAGGAGTATCATATTCATCTAAAAAAATAAGGACTTTCTTTTTATAGTATTCGCTCAAGTAAAAACATAATTTTCTTAAGCTTGCCACTATTGTTGCGTTTGGCATATTTAAGGTTATGCTGTCGTAAAACTCTATTTCTTTTTCATTTAGAGATTGTTTTAGATATTCATATTTTCCATAGAGTTCTACAATCAGCTGTCTAATGCATATAATTGTGTCTTCGTATGTGCCCCCTTTTATACTGGCAAAACTCAGAAAAATGACTGGATAGCTTCCTTGAAGATTTCTGTATTCTTCCTCTTTCCATATAGACAGTCCCTCAAAAAGTTCTCCCCGATTCTCATACTGATTGGAAAAAAAATTTTCCATCATGCTCATATTCAAAGTCTTTCCAAAGCGACGTGGACGAGTAATTAATGTTACAATATCTTCGTTTTCCCACCATTCTTTGATAAAACTGGTTTTGTCTATATAAAAGCAATCTCTGATACGTAAATATTCAAAATCCTGAGCTCCTATGGAAATTCTCATTGACATAGCATCACTCCTCTCTAAAAGATAGATTTTTGATTTGAGCAAAATTGATTTCCAAAATCATACATTTTTGTTTTCATCATATCATAGAAGAACTGGGTTTACAAGCTATCGTTCACTCACTCATGATACTTTATCATGCTTTATGGTTGCTCATAGAACTTCATTATGCTATACTTTACATGGGAAAGCCAAGCCAAGGCGGTTCGCCCTCTTTTTACGGAGGGATAAAGAAAAAACCCTCCAATCTATGAAAGGAGGGTGATGCTTATGTACGTTACATACAGTGAATTAATTCAGTTTTGTATCTTCATTTGCACCCTTGTTGGATTGTGTTATACAATCTTCAAGGATAGAAAGTAACCGCCATTATTACCAGTAATGGCGGTTTAAAATATAAATCGCATTGAGGGTAAACCGCTTTGGCTTTCCCCTTTTTGTATTCTCAATATAGCATATTAAGGCAAAAATTGCAAGAGTCAAATTAGTGAAAAATTCACTTGCATTTTCCATAGATATCCTTTATAATAGAACAGAATTCAACAATTTAATGCTTTAAAGTGAAAATGATACTCGATATTCTGTTTCAATTTCTCATGGCATAAAATTCGTTAATCTATGGATAAGACAAAGAAATAAAATCAGAAAAGGAAGTAAAAGCAATGAAAGAATTATCAAAATTAATGGGATTTCGCCCAGACATTAAAGTAGTAGACGCAACTCTTCGCGATGGAGGTCTTGTAAACGATTTTTATTTTACAGATGAATTTGTAAGAGAATTATATAAAGCAAATGTAAAAGCTGGTGTTGATTATATGGAACTCGGATACAAAGCAGATGCCAGTATCTTTGACGAGACAAAGTTTGGAAAGTGGAAATTCTGCAAAGACAATGATATCCGTGAAGTACTAGGCGATAACGTATCTGACTTAAAATTCGCAGTTATGGCAGATGTCGGAAGATGTGATTATAAAAACGATATTCTCCCAAGAGAGGAAAGCCCTATCGACCTAGTGCGTGTCGCCACATACCTAAATACAATCCCAACCGCTGCCCATATGATAGAACATATCAAAGACAAGGGCTACGAGGTAAGCTGTAATATCATGGCCATCTCCACCGCTCAGGAAAGTGACCTTAAAGTTGCACTCGATGTACTCGGCCAAACCCCTGTCGATGTTATCTATATCGTAGACAGCTACGGCTCTCTCTACCCTGAACAGATTACTCGTATCACAGACATTTATATGGAATTTGCGACAAAATATAACAAAAAACTAGGAATTCACACTCACAATAACCAACAGATGGCATTTGCAAATACCATTGAAGCCGTCGGAGACGGAGTCGACTGGCTCGACGCAACCTACGCTGGAATCGGTCGTGGTGCCGGCAACTGCTCCATGGAACAACTTTTAGGATTTTTACGCAATCCAAAATACAATTTATACCCAGTTCTCCAATTTGTCGAAAAACATATCACAAAACTTCGAGAAGAAGGTGTCGTATGGGGATATGACCTACAATACTTATTGACAGGAATCTTCAATCAACACCCTAGAACAGCAATTCAGTTCACAAAAGACAAGAGAACTGACTACGCAAAATTTTATGGCGAAATTGGAATCCAAGACTAAAAAACAATTTATAAATTTTATAACAAACTTAGAATTCAATACCAAACAAAACCATTTGTAAAAATTCCATAAATCCAAATCAGAGCATACATCTTGTATAAAAATCTGAGAAAGAGAAATACTTTTTATATAGTTATTTCTCTTTCTCTATTTTTTGAACTATTTTTAAAGCTATTTTTCAAAACTTTTTTTGAACCATTTTTTAACACACCCATTTTCACTATATCTCACCAATACCCAGCCGAGAGAGCAAGGAGATATCTGAAACGATAGAGAGTGGAGCGATTTTTCGATATACTTAGCTTTGCCGCTGGAGCAC
>JAUUSJ010000347.1 GCA_030841965.1 Blautia sp. | reverse complement strand
TGATGTGACCCCCAAAAGTTAGACTTTTTATAGCGTAGTAGTTTTAACGACTGCTACGCTATTTTTATGCAGCCAAGGTGTTGAGCCGATACTCAACCGGACTCATCCACCCAAGTTTTTCTTTTATTCTTTTCTCGTTGTAATATTTTATATATCTTTCAATAGCATCTTTAAGCTCTTCAAAGCTGTAATATGTAGTTCCATAATAAATTTCCTGCTTTAATATTCCAAAGAAATTTTCCATCACAGAGTTATCATAACAATTTCCTTTCCGAGACATACTTTGAAATATTTTGTTTTCTTTAAGAACAGAGGAATATGCACCCATTTGATATGCCCAACCTCTGTCTGAATGGAATGTTCTTCTGTATGGGCAATCAGATGTTATTTCTATTGCTTGTTTCTGTGCCGATAAAACACTTGCCGCTGATGGAGTTTTGCTTATACCATAGCTTAACACTTCACCATTAAACATATCAAGAAATGGGTCTAAATACAATTTCTTAATTACCATTCTGCCTTTGTTGTCAATCTCATAATACTTAAATTCGGTCGTGTCAGTAGTTATCTTTTGATGCGGTACAGATGTATTAAATCGCCTGTTAATTCTGTTTGGTGCTATTTTACCAACATTGCCTTTGTACGAATTATATCTGCGACTTTTTCGAGTAAATGATGTGACCTGGAAACATAATTTTTGCATGATTCTTTGAACTTTCTTTTTATTCACAAAAATCTTTCTGTTTCGTAATTCTCTATATACCCGTCTGTAACCGTAATCCTTGTTTTCTATATGGATTTTAGTGATTTCATCCTCCAACTGTTTATCAGGATTTTCTCTGTCAAATCGTTTTTGCCAATACATATATGTTGCCTTTGGAAAACCGACTACTGCGAGAATGTCTTTTAATTTGAACTGTCCTCGGAGACTGTGGACAATTCTCGCTGTTTTTTCAGAAGAGTTTCCTCCTCTAAACGCAGTCTCCTCAATTCTTTTAAATATGCATTTTCTATTCTAAGTTTAAGTAGTTCGTCTTCAAGTTCTTTGACATGCTCGGCACTTGTATCCACGGGTTTTTCTCCGTCATATTTAGAAGGCTTTTTACATTCTCTTATATCCAATGTTTTCTTACGACCTTTCTTTTTAGGTCTCAAAGCATCAGGTCCGGCAATTCTGAAATCATTGACCCATTTTACAATCAATGATGGATTACTAATTCCTTGTGATAGTGCTAATTCCTGATATGAGACCTCACTTGATAGATACAATTCTACCATAGAAAGCTTAAATTGAAAAGTATATTTCTTATTTTGTCTCGAACGCATTAACCCTTCTTCACCAAATTCTCTGTATGCGTGTACCCATTCTTCAATTCTCCTCTTTGCAGGAATGTTATATTTACTTGCTAAATATCTATACCCACCTTCAGCATTTAGATATGCCTGCACAACCTCCATTTTAAATTCAAAACTATATTTTGCCATGAAAAAACCGACCTCCCAATAGTTAGATTTTTGGTCTAACTTTTGGGGGTCGGTTCA
>JAUUSJ010000346.1 GCA_030841965.1 Blautia sp. | reverse complement strand
AAGTATATCGAAAAACCGCTCCACTCTCTATCGTTTTTAGAGGACATATCTCCGGCCTCTCTTCGCTGTGTATTGGCGAAATACTATAATGTGTTGAAAAAACATTTGCCAGCGTCAATTCTCGCCTACAATAATCGTACTGGCAAAACACTAGAATGTGTTGAAAAAACACCGAGACAATGGACATAAGCTGTGAATACCAAATAGCGAAATACTATAATGTGCTGAAAAGACACAATAAAATTCTTTTTATAAGGACGATTACTACATAGTTTCGATGTGAGTTACTCGCCTTTTTACTTATAAAAAGTTTATAATATTCTGATACTCCAACGACTAAAGCACATTGGGTTCTTAATTACACAAATTTCCAAACATACTCGAAAGCATATGAGACCGATTTGTTTCATTAAGAATTTCACTATCAATCACTCTAATGAGCGAATTAACGATAGTATGGGGCTCGTATCAAAACCTATTTACAGATAGACCAAAAAATTCAATATTTCTGTGTTATTCATCCCATACTTAAAAGAGTGGGCTTTTCGCACATCTTTGTAAAATGAAAGAAGAGAACCCCTTTGTCCTCTCCTTTCCATTAAATACTGCTCATCCTCTAAAAGTCAGAGGGTTGGCTAATTTTTATGATAAAATATATAAATTCCTACTTAACTCTTACTCTTCCTCCGAAGCATTCTCTAAAACTGCTGCTTCATATTTTTCTAAAATTGTTCTCTGAATCCGATCCCTCGTCTCGGAATTAATTGGATGCGCAATATCTCTGTATTCTCCATCTGTGGCTTTGCGACTAGGCATTGCAATAAATAATCCTTTTTCACCTTCTATCACTTTAATATCATGAACTACAAATTCATTGTCCAATGTAATAGACACTACTGCTTTCATTTTGCTTTCTTTCGTAACTTTTCGGATACGTACGTCTGTAATTTGCATGTTGAAACCTCCTCCGTTTTCATTTAAGATATCCTGTCCTCTCCCACAGAATATCTTATAAAATATATATTAAATTATAACATCATTCTAGTCATTTATGCAAGTAATTTTACATATTTCTCCTTATTTTTTCTCAATTTATTGCCTTTTTGCATAATTTATCTATCTGTATATTGATATATTTTAGCGATATTTTCTAATAAACTTGGAAAATTATCGATATTTTTATTTAATTCATACAATTTAGGAAACTTTCTCTCATAAATGCTCATCAAAGCTTGCATCCCCCAGCTTTCCTTTTCATTTTTCGTATGACTCTCCCAAAAATCAAGCTTCTATTTAAATGTTTTTTCAGTGCATTCTAGTGCTTCGCAAGTACGATTATTACAGTCGAAATTGACGCTAGCAAATATTTTTTCAGCACCCTCTAGTGCTTCGCCAATACACAGCGAAGAGAGACCGGAGATATGTTCTCTAAAAACGATAGAGAGTGGAGCGGTTTTTCGATATACTTAGCTTTGCCGCTGGAGCACTGCCCCCGTGCCGTAGGCGCGAGTTTGCGGGAGGCGGCAAAAATCAGCGTATGTCGAAAAAC
>JAUUSJ010000159.1 GCA_030841965.1 Blautia sp. | reverse complement strand
CAAAAATCAGCGTATGTCGAAAAACCGTGGGAACGAACGTGTTTTTAGAGGATATCTCGACGGACTCTCTTAGCGTCTGCTCCCACTCCCATAAGCGTCTGCCCCCACTACAACAATTATCTATTTTTACAAAAATTTTACGCCATGAATCGAAAGAAAAATAGTTGACATACTTGACACGGTATGATATTATATGAAAATGTATCATTATGGGTTTATGTGCCCTAGAACATAAAACAAGATAGAAATCAAGAAAATCAATAGAATATTATTTCAAGGGGTGAAAACGTCGATGGAAAAGAACAGAATACGTCTGATGGAATCAGGAAAAGGCATAAGAATGAGCTACGCAAGACAAAAAGATGTGCTTGATATGCCAAATTTGATTGAAGTTCAAAAAAATTCCTATCAATGGTTCTTGGATGAAGGGTTGAAGGAAGTTTTTGCAGACATTTCTCCGATAGCTGATTATAACGGTCAGTTAAGCTTAGAATTTGTGGATTTCGTTCTCTGCAGAGATAAAGTAAAGTACTCGATTGAAGAATGTAAAGAGAGAGATGCTACTTATGCAGCACCTTTAGAGGTAAAGGTAAGACTTCACAAAAAAGAGACAGGCGAGATTAATCAGCACCAAGTTTATATGGGAGATTTGCCATTAATGACAGAGACTGGAACCTTCGTTATCAATGGAGCTGAGCGTGTCATCGTCAGTCAGTTAGTTCGTTCTCCTGGTATTTACTACGGAATCGGACATGATAAGATAGGTAAAGAATTGTATTCTGCTACGGTCATTCCAAACAGAGGAGCATGGTTAGAGTATGAGACAGATTCTAATGATGTTTTTTATGTGCGTGTAGATAGAACAAGAAAAGTACCAATTACGGTCTTAATTCGTGCACTTGGAATTGGAACAAATGCAGAGATTAAAGAATTATTTGGAGAAGAGCCTAAGATTTTGGCAAGTATAGAGAAGGACCCTTCCGAGGATTATCAGACAGGTCTTTTAGAGTTATATAAGAAGATTAGACCAGGTGAGCCACTTTCTGTAGATAGCGCAGAGAGCTTAATTAATGGTATGTTTTTTGATGCAAGAAGATATGACCTTGCAAAAGTAGGTAGATATAAATTTAATAAAAAACTCGCATTTAAAAATAGAATCGCAGGACATCCATTAGCTGAGGATGTAATTGACCAGACTACAGGAGAGATTATCGCAGAGGCAGGAACAGTTGTCGATAAGGAATTGGCAGACAAGATTCAAAATGCAGCGATTCCTCATGTATTTATTCAGACAGAAGAGGCTAACGTAAAAGTTCTTTCTAATATGATGGTAGACATCACCGCGTTTATTGATATAGATCCAAAAGAAGTGGGAGTGACGGAACCTGTTTATTACCCAGTTTTGGCTTCCATTTTAGAAGAATATACTGATATAGAAGAGATTAAGGGAGAGATTCGCAAAAATTTAAGCGAGTTGATTCCAAAGCATATAACAAAAGAAGATATTTTAGCTTCTATCAACTATAATATGCACCTAGAGTACGGATTAGGCAATAAAGACGATATTGACCACTTAGGTAATCGTCGTATCCGTGCGGTTGGAGAGTTATTACAGAATCAGTATCGTATCGGTCTTTCCAGACTTGAGAGAGTCGTGAGAGAGCGTATGACAGTTCAGGATATAGAGACAGTATCTCCACAATCATTGATTAATATTAAGCCAGTGACTGCCGCTGTGAAGGAATTCTTTGGAAGTTCCCAGTTATCACAGTTTATGGACCAGAATAACCCTCTGTCTGAGTTGACGCATAAGAGACGTTTATCCGCACTCGGACCTGGTGGTTTGTCAAGAGACCGTGCGGGATTTGAGGTTCGTGACGTACATTACTCTCATTACGGAAGAATGTGTCCTATCGAGACTCCCGAGGGTCCAAACATCGGTCTGATTAACTCCTTGGCAACTTATGCCAGAATTAATCAGTATGGATTTATCGAGGCTCCTTACCGTAAGGTAGATAAGACAGACCCAGAGAATCCAGTTGTAACAGATGAAGTTGTATATTTGACGGCAGATGAGGAAGATAATTATACAGTAGCGCAGGCCAATGAGGTTTTGGATGAGGAAGGTCATTTTGTACATGACAATGTCTCTGGTCGTTATAGAGAGGAGACATCTGAGTTTCCAAAGAAGAGAATTGACTTGATGGACGTATCTCCTAAGATGGTATTTTCGGTTGCGACGAGTATGATTCCTTTCCTTGAGAATGACGATGCGAACCGTGCTCTTATGGGTTCTAACATGCAGCGTCAGGCGGTTCCTCTGTTAAAGACAGAGTCTCCAGTCGTAGGTACGGGAATGGAGGAAAAGGCAGCAGTCGACTCAGGTGTTTGTATCGTGGCAAAGAATGAGGGTACTGTAGAGAGGTCCACAAGTAGAGAGATTGTTGTGAGAAGACCAAACGGTCAAAAAGATGTATATCATGTAATTAAGTTTGCGAGAAGTAATCAGGGTAACTGTATGAACCAAAGACCTATCGTGAATGTCGGAGATAGAGTCAAAGCGGGAGATATCTTAGCCGATGGTGCTTCCACATCCGGTGGAGAGATGGCACTTGGTAAGAACCCTCTTATCGGCTTTATGACATGGGAAGGTTATAACTACGAGGATGCCGTATTACTTAGCGAGCGTCTTGTGCAGGAGGATGTATATACTTCCGTGCATATTGAAGAATATGAGGTTGAGGCGAGAGACACAAAGCTTGGTCAGGAGGAAATCACAAGAGATTTGGCTGGACTTAGCGAGGATGTCTTAAAAGACTTAGATGAGAATGGTATCATCCGTATCGGTGCCGAGGTACATGCGGGAGATATCTTAGTTGGTAAAGTAACTCCTAAGGGAGAGACAGAAGTGACAGCGGAAGAGAAGTTACTTCGAGCTATTTTTGGTGAGAAGGCGAGAGAGGTAAGAGATACTTCCCTTCGTGTTCCACATGGCGCTTACGGTGTCGTTATGGATACAAAGATTTTCACAAGAGAAAATGGCGATGAGCTTTCTCCAGGTGTCAATAAGACAGTTCGCGTCTATATTGCGCAAAAGAGAAAGATTTCGGTTGGCGATAAGATGGCTGGTCGTCACGGTAATAAGGGTGTTATCTCTCGAATTCTTCCAGTAGAGGATATGCCTTTCCTTCCAAACGGTCGTCCACTTGATATTGTTTTGAATCCACTTGGTGTGCCTTCCCGTATGAATATCGGACAGGTGCTTGAGATTCACTTAAGTCTCGCGGCGAATGTACTTGGCCTTAAGGTTTCTACTCCAGTATTTAACGGTGCGGATGAGTACGCAATTATGGATACGTTGGAGATGGCAAACGACTATGCCAATACTTCCTGGGAAGAGTTTAGTGATAAGTGGAAAGATAAAGTAAATGATGATATTATGGATTACCTCTATGAGAATAGAGACCATAGAGAAGAGTGGAAGGGAGTTCCAATCGACCGTACTGGTAAAGTGCAGCTTCGAGACGGAAGAACCGGAGAGGAGTTTGATAGTCCAGTAACCATCGGTTTCATGCATTATTTGAAACTTCACCATTTAGTAGATGATAAGATTCATGCTCGTTCTACAGGTCCTTATTCCTTAGTAACACAGCAGCCACTCGGTGGAAAAGCACAGTTTGGCGGACAAAGATTCGGTGAGATGGAGGTTTGGGCACTTGAGGCGTACGGTGCATCCTATACATTACAGGAAATCTTGACTGTGAAATCGGATGATGTTGTTGGTCGTGTGAAGACATACGAGGCTATCATCAAGGGAGATAATATCCCAGAGCCAGGTATTCCAGAATCATTCAAGGTATTATTAAAGGAATTCCAGTCCTTGGCGCTTGATGTTCGTGTGCTTAAGAGAACACCAGACGGTGGAACAAAAGAGGTTGAAATTCGTGAGGGCTCAGAGACAGTGAACGAAGATTTGACTCCTATGATTGAGGGAGATATGATTTTTGGTCAGTATGAGGAAGGTTCCTTAGAAAAGAGTGGTTTTAGAGAGGGAAATTTGGAAGAGGGAGATGACGCTGATTTTAATCAGACGTTTGTCCCAGACACAGAAGATTCTGATATGTACTAATTGGCGATAAGACAGGAACAATCAGATGAGAAGATTGTTCTTGTCTACCATATAGAGAAAATAAGCTGGATTTTCTAGTGTGCTGTTTATGTCAGCGCATTCGTCTATCTGCTTAGCTGTGAACCAAGAAAATGTGGAGCTATGGAAGGAGTAACTTGAATGTCAGAGATGAACAATCAACAACAAGTGGATCAACCTATGAATTTTGATGAAATTAAAATTGGTTTAGCTTCCCCAGAAAAGATTAGAGAGTGGTCTAGAGGAGAGGTAAAAAAACCAGAGACAATTAACTATAGAACATTAAAGCCTGAGAAAGATGGTTTATTTTGTGAGAGAATTTTTGGACCTAGTAAGGACTGGGAATGCCACTGTGGAAAATACAAAAAAATCCGCTATAAAGGTGTTGTATGTGACCGCTGTGGTGTAGAAGTTACAAAGGCCAATGTAAGAAGAGAGAGAATGGGTCATATTGAGCTTGCAGCTCCTGTCTCTCATATTTGGTATTTTAAGGGAATTCCAAGTCGTATGGGATTAATCCTTGATATCTCTCCGAGAGTCCTAGAGAAGGTATTATATTTTGCCTCTTATATCGTATTAGATGAGGGAGATACAGACCTTAACTATAAACAGGTTTTGACAGAGAAGGAATACAGAGAGGCCTATGAGAAGTTTGGCAATCGATTCCGTGTTGGTATGGGTGCGGAGGCAATCAAGGAATTGCTTCAGGCGATTGATTTGGACGCAGAATCCGCACAGCTGAAAAAAGAATTAAAGGGCGAATCCGAGAAGGATTCTGGAAAGGGAAAAGGAGCTTCTGGACAAAAGAGAGCGAGAATTATCAAGCGTTTAGAGGTAGTGGAGGCATTCCGCCACTCAGAAAATAAACCAGAGTGGATGATTCTTGATGTTGTGCCAGTTATTCCACCAGATATTCGTCCTATGGTTCAGTTAGACGGTGGACGTTTCGCCACATCTGACTTAAATGATTTATACAGAAGAATTATTAATAGAAATAATCGTTTAAAGAGATTATTAGAGCTCGGTGCTCCTAGCATTATTGTCAGAAATGAAAAGAGAATGCTTCAGGAGGCTGTCGATGCCCTGATTGATAACGGTCGTAGAGGAAGACCAGTAACAGGTCCTGGAAACCGTGCATTAAAATCTCTATCCGATATGTTAAAAGGTAAGCAAGGTCGTTTCAGACAGAACTTACTTGGAAAGCGTGTTGACTATTCAGGACGTTCTGTTATCGTAGTAGGTCCAGAATTAAAGATTTATCAATGCGGTCTTCCAAAAGAGATGGCGATTGAGTTGTTTAAGCCTTTCGTAATGAAAGAGCTTGTCGCAAGAGAGTTGGCCCATAATATCAAATCCGCGAAGAAGATGGTAGAGAAGCTTCAAAGAGAGGTTTGGGATGTGCTTGAGGAGGTTATCAAAGAACATCCAGTTATGCTAAACCGTGCTCCTACTCTTCACAGACTTGGAATTCAGGCGTTTGAGCCAATCTTGGTAGAGGGTAAGGCGATTAAGCTTCATCCACTTGTATGTACTGCCTATAACGCCGATTTCGACGGTGACCAGATGGCTGTCCATCTGCCACTCTCCGAGGAAGCACAGGCAGAGTGTAGATTTTTACTTCTCTCTCCGAATAACTTACTAAAACCATCTGACGGTGCGCCAGTTGCCGTTCCTTCACAGGATATGGTACTTGGTATCTACTATCTAACTCTGGAAAAGCCAGGAGATAAGGGTGAAGGTAAGTTCTTTAAGTCCAAAAATGAAGCTTTCTTGGCTTATGAGAATAAAGTTATTACATTACATGCGAGAATTAAAGTTCGTGTGACGAAAGAGAAACCTGATGGAACAAAGGTGACAGGTATTATCGACTGTACAATGGGACGTCTTCTCTTTAATGAAATTATTATGCAGGATTTGGGATTTGTAGACCGTTCTAAGGAAGAAAATTTCTTAAAATTAGAGATTGATTTCCTTGTTAAGAAAAAACAGTTAAAACAAATCTTGGATAAATGCATTAATATTTATGGAGCAACAAAGACGGCGGAAGTACTCGATGATATTAAGGCACTCGGATATAAGTTCTCTACAAGAGGAGCGCTCACGGTATCTATCTCAGATATGACCGTTCCTAAGGAGAAGAAGCAGATTTTGTCAGATGCAGAAAAGCAGGTAAATCTCATTACAAAACAGTATCGTCGTGGTCTTATGACAGACGAGGAGCGTTATAAAGCTGTTGTCAGCACATGGTTCCAGGCGGATGATGTATTGACAAAGAAGCTTTTGGATGGATTGGATGCCTACAATAATATCTTTATGATGGCTGACTCTGGAGCCCGTGGTTCTAACCAGCAGATTAAGCAGCTTGCAGGTATGCGTGGTTTGATGGCCGATACATCAGGTCGTACAATCGAGCTCCCAATCAAATCCAATTTCCGTGAGGGTCTTGACGTTTTGGAATATTTCATCTCCGCTCACGGTGCTAGAAAAGGTCTTTCCGATACTGCTCTTCGTACAGCCGATTCAGGATACTTGACAAGACGTCTTGTCGACGTATCTCAGGACTTAATTATCCGTGAGACAGACTGCTGCGAGGGAACAGGAGAAGTTCCAGGAATGTACGTAGAGGCATTCATGGATGGAAAGGAAGTTATCGAGAGCTTGCAGGAGCGTATTACAGGACGTTTCGCAGCGGAGGATTTGATTAATAAGGAGACAGGAGAGGTTATTGTTCCTTGCAATACTCTTATCACACCACTTCTCGCCGCTAAGGTTATGGAGGCTGGATATACGAAGGTTAAGATTCGTACGATGCTTACTTGTAAGTCGATGGTAGGCGCATGTGCAAAATGTTACGGTGCGAACCTTGCCACAGGTCAGGCGGTACAGGTTGGTGAGGCTGTCGGTATTATCGCTGCTCAGTCTATCGGTGAGCCTGGTACACAGCTTACGATGCGTACCTTCCACGCTGGTGGTGTAGCCGGTGACGATATCACACAGGGTCTTCCTCGTGTCGAGGAGTTATTTGAGGCGAGAAAACCAAAAGGACTTGCCATTATCTCCGAGATTCCAGGTAGAGTTCAGATTAAGGATACGAAGAAAAAACGAGAGATTGTCGTTGTCAATGATACAGACTCTAAGACCTATCTTATTCCTTATGGTTCTCGAATTAAAGTTTTGGAGGGACAGGAGCTCGAGGCAGGCGATGAGCTTACAGAGGGTTCTGTAAATCCACATGATATCTTGAAGATTAAAGGCGTGAGAGCGGTTCAAGACTATATGATTCGAGAGGTTCAAAGAGTTTACCGTCTCCAAGGTGTAGATATCAACGATAAGCATGTCGAGGTTATCGTTCGTCAGATGCTTAAGAAGATTCGTATCGAGGAGAATGGAGATAGTAATTATCTGCCAGGAACATTAGTTGATATATTAGAGCTTAATAAGACAAATGAAGAGTTAATCGCAGAGGGAAAAGAGCCAGCGGTAGGAAAGCAGGTAATGCTTGGTATCACAAAGGCATCTCTTGCGACGAATTCCTTCTTGTCGGCGGCATCTTTCCAGGAGACGACGAAGGTGCTTACAGATGCGGCTATCAAGGGTAAGACCGACCCACTGAATGGATTGAAGGAGAACGTTCTTATCGGTAAGCTGATTCCAGCGGGAACTGGTATGAAAACATATCGAGACGTTAAGTTGAGTACGGATAAGGATGAGAAAGTCGAGGAGATTGACCTTGAGGAAGATTTTAGCTTTGACGAGGAAGACTTGGATGAGTTAGAAGAGATTGAGGCAGATGAGGAGCTTGAGTTCGATGAGGATGACGAGGACGATATCGATGAGGATGATGATATGTTCGAGGAGGACGACGAATTCGAGGAAGAAGACGAGGATGAGTAAATCCTTTTCCTGAGGTTGGTGCTCAGATATATAGGAGTTTTTAGAATGAATCGATTAGAGAATCTATGAACTCTAGATAATAAATGAAAGAAAGAGAGGATTCCGAATTGGTGGGGTCTTCTCTTTTTTTTGAGGGGAGGAGGGAATAAGTGGTGGGAGGAGACGCCGAGAGAGCAAGGAGAGATATGTCCCGCAAACACGTTCGTTCCCACGATTTTTCGACATGCGCTGATTTTTGCCGCCTCCCGCAAACTCGCACCGTTGGTGCTCAAACAGTGCTCCAGCGGCAAAGCTAAGCATATCGAAAAATCGCTCCACTCTCTATCGTTTTCGGGGCATATCTCTCCTTGCTCTCTCGGCTGTGTACTGGCTAATTTAGATGAGATATCATAGACGTAAATTTGGTTAGGAATGTAAATGTTGACTTATAGAGTATCGTACATTTATATTTTGTATATTTTATAGCTTATCTTTGTAAAAGATATTTTTACTTCGATTATTTCTTTTATCATTTTATTTTTTCAGTTCAGTTGTTTTTCATTTTGTGCTTAAAGCTAATTTTTCAGTTTATAGGACGATTGGAAAATAGATTTTTCGGTTTTTCAAATAAAATTATAGAGATTTTTGAATAAAATCGATACTATATTTAATTGGAATTTCATATTTTTCGATAATTTCTTTACCAATATAATTTTGATATAATCCTAAATGAAGAAAAGAACAATAGAGTAATAAGAAAATTATATAGGTCAATATCATGAAGATTGTGGGAGAACATTGTGCGGAGCAATCCAGTATCAAAGGAGTCAAAAGGTCTTTTATTTCCAACATCATAGTATAGCTACAGAACAATAGTATAGGTATAAACCAATAGTAAATAATAAAAGTATGAACAAGCGAATCGAGAACGTTTCGCCAATACACAGCGAAGAGAGCAAAGAGAGATGTCCTCCGAAAACGATAGAGAGTGGAGCGGTTTTTCGATATACTTAGCTTTGC
>JAUUSJ010000158.1 GCA_030841965.1 Blautia sp. | reverse complement strand
AGCTAAGTATATCGAAAAACCGCTCCACTCTCTATCGTTTTTTGAGGACATATCTACGGACTCTCTTGGCTGTGTATTGGTAAAATACTGATAAAGAATCAGTATTGTTGTTATGTTTAGACTTTAAAAGAAGATATCACAAATTTCTAGAAAGCTTTTTGGGTCTTCTAGATGTGGATAATGTTTGGTTGCGGGGAGGATAGAGGTCTCAATGGCACAGTTTTGTGTGAGATATTGAGAGATAGTCTGGTGACTGTTTGGCTCGGTTTCTCCCATGATGATATAGATACTGTTATTTAGGCTGCGGAGGGCGTGGCTAATATTATTGTTTATATATCTGGAGTATACACTGGAATAGATGTATTTTGAGTGGATTCCTTGTGTATGTGCGGCTTCATAGCATGTGAGTAAATATATATCGGAAACCTGATTTGGATTATAAAATTGGTTTTTGACGGTTAATTTTACTCGATTAATGGTGTTTTGCATATAGTATGAGAAGCTTCCGATAAGTGGGAAGTCGATGAATTTTTTATATGCTTTTAGTGCTGTGTTTGGTATTTTGTTTAGGGTCTGGAAGTTTGGTGGGTTAATGAGTAGTAGTTTTTTGTATAAATTATTCTCAGTATAACATGCCATAATAGCGATGCTTCCAGATAGACCAGAGGCTATGATATCTGTAGGCGATTTGATAACTTGTTTTACAAAATCGTTTAATAGTTGTACATATAGATAGCTGGTGTAGGTGATATTAGGTTTATCTGAGCGACCACATCCGAGTAAATCTATGCTATATACGGTATGATGTTTAGAGAGTTGTTTTTTTGTCTTTTTAAACTCTGTTTCCGAGTTGAAATGTGTGGTATCGTGAATAAGTAAAATTGGAGAGCCAGTTCCCTGCTTTGTATAAAAAATACGTCCAAATCTCCAATTATAAAAATTTTCATTGTCAGAGTACAGTAAATCACGGCGAGTGGATGATGTATCAATATATTTATTAATAATAAGCATAGGTAGGGCGGCAGTGGAAACAAACAGAGAGAAGGTTGCTATTTTTTTTGTTTTTGACATGGAATTGCTCCTTTCTAAAATTAATGATTATATTTATTATAAGGCAAAATGCCGTAACTTACAAATAAAAAATGATATTTTCACAAAACATCTTTTCATTGGCAAAATTTTCGTGTAAGATAATTTATGGGAGCTTTTAAATCTCTGGTTTATGGTTAGAGAGAAAGAGATTATGAAATCTCTGAGAGGTTGTTTACTTTTGTATGCTTCCGAGTGTATTTGGAAGTTTGGGTAATGGAGAAACCAATGTGCTTTGATTGTTGGAGTATCAGAGGACAGAAGCTTTTGAGTATTAGGTTGATGGTGGAAAAGAAGATATGTGATTTTTGTCATATATTATTTGGTGAATAACATGATACTAGGGTCAAAAGACCTTTTGACCCCAACATCATAACATTAGGAAAGGTGGGTGAATACATGGAAGTATTAGATAGAGAAGAAATATATGGTGGATTAAAAATATTTTTATCGAGAGAGATAGAAGAAAAAAATAAGAAGAAGAAAGATTTGCTAGATGAGAGGGAGAAACTTGAAACTGAGAAAAATAAAAAGAGAAAGATTTTATTTCAGACAGATGAGAGTGGTGAGCGAAGGAAAATGTTTTCTCCGTTGAATACGATTTTTTATCCATCTCAGAGTGAGAATTTTCAAGATAGAAAGATGAAGAATCTGAATTATCGAATCGAAGATTTGGATAAGCAGATGGAGACGATAGAGTTCGAGTCTGATGAGATTCAAAGATACTTGGATTCCTTAGAGGATTTTATGAAAAAGAAGGAACAGAAGCAGGAGAGATACGAAAGTCAGGAAGTTCAGGAGAAGAAAGAAACTCGGAAAATACAGGATAACCAAGAAAATCCAGAGTCTCAAGAGATTGAAAAACTTGAAGGAATCCAAAAAGTTCAAGACCATAGAGAGTGTGGAGTAAGTTCATTAGAGCAAGAGATAGGAATTTCAGAACCAGATATATTGATAAGTCCTGTGTTGGCGAAGACATTGGAGAGTTTGAAGCAGTTTATTCAGAAAAAATATGAAAAAGTGGAGATACTTTACGATATAGAAGATAGTGAGGTTGAGACTGATATTTCTTTAAATGAGTATATTGTGGAGCTTCTTCAAAATCTGATAGAGTTGTCTGTGGGTAAAATGAATGCGAATGTATTTTTAATAGAGGTGAAGAATAAGAAAATGCTTCGAGTAGAGGTGGATATTCTGGCAAATAAAGAAAAAATAGATCATTGCACATTTTCAATAGAATCTTAAAAAGTTATCCACAATTACTATAAATATTGTGGATAGATTTTGGATTTTTTGAAAAAATGTGGATAGATTCATTTTTAGTTTAAAAATAGGAAGGAGGAGGGCGTAGTTATTTGATTAGAAGTAGAAATAGGGATATATTTTTATTGTATAATCATAGTTTGACATGCCTAATGATTTATGAAAGAGAAGATTAGTGAGTTAATTGCTAGTAAGGTAGCAGAGTTATCAACAGAGGAAGTGGAAAATTTATTAGAAATTCCACCGAAAGCAGATATGGGAGATTTCGCATTTCCTTGTTTTCGATTGGCTAAGATTTTTAGAAAAGCGCCAAATATGATTGCACAAGATATAAAAGAGAAGATTGGAGAGCAGGACTTTTTAGAGAGAGTAGAGAATGCGGGTGGATATGTCAATTTCTTTGTGAATAAGGAAATGTATGTGAGACAGATTCTAAATAAGGCTTCCGATGAGAACTATGGAGCTGGCACAGAGGGAGAGGGAAAGACAATCTGTATCGATTATTCTTCTCCAAATGTGGCAAAGAATTTCCATGTCGGACATTTGAGAACGACGATTATTGGAAATTCTCTCTATAAAATTTTGACAAAGCTTGGCTATAAAGTGGAGAGAATTAACCATTTGGGAGACTGGGGAACTCAGTTTGGAAAATTAATTGTTGCGTATAAAAATTGGGGCAATAAGGAAGAGGTAGAAAAAGAGGGAGTTGCAGCTCTTATGAGAATTTATGTGAAATTCCATGAAGAGGCACAGAAGGATGATTCTCTAAATGATGAGGCTCGTGCTTGGTTTACAAAGATGGAGCATGGAGATGAGGAAGCATTGTCTATTTGGAAATGGTTCCGTGAGATTAGTTTAAAAGAATTTTTACGTGTCTATGATATGCTTGGAATTGAGTTTGATTCTTATGCGGGAGAGAGTTTTTATAATGATAAAATGGATGCAGTTATTGAGGAATTGAGAGAGAAAGGGCTTATCACAGTGAGTGATGGAGCTCAGATTGTGAATCTCGAGGAATATAATATGCCTCCTTGCCTTATCACGAAAAAAGATGGAAGTTCTCTATATGCGACACGTGATATCTCGGCGGCATTGTATCGAAAGAAAACTTATGATTTTTCAAAATGTATTTATGTCACTGGATTAGAGCAGAAATTACATTTTGCTCAGTGGTTTAAGGTAATTGAGATGATGGGATATGATTGGGCAAAAGATTTGGTGCATGTTCCATATGGATTGGTTAGCTTAGAGGGAGGAAAATTATCTACGAGAAGTGGAAATGTTATTTATGCAGAGGAGATTTTGCATGAATCGATAGAGAAAGTAAAAGAGATTATCGCAGAGAAAAATCCGAATCTTGAGGATAGAGAAGAGGTTGCGAAGATTGTTGGTATCGGAGCGATTATATTTAATGATTTGTATAATCAGAGAATTAAAGATGTTATATTTAATTGGGATAAGATTTTGAATTTCGATGGAGAGACTGGGCCATATGTTCAGTATACTTATGCTCGTGCGGCAAGTGTGCTTAGAAAATCGGGAGTTGAGAAGGTAGAAGATGAGATTCAGTACTCGGTTTTGACGGATGAGGCTAGTATGAATTTAGTTAAGGAGATTAATCGTTTTCCACAGGTGATTAAGGATGCGGCGGATAAATTGGAGCCATTTGTAGTTGCTAGGTATGCGGTTGCGGTGGCACAGGCGTTTAATAAGTTTTATCATGATTGCCAGATTAATGTTGATGATGTGGAGATTAAAAATGCGAGATTGAAGGTCGTTGAGATTACGAAACGAGTTTTGAAGGATTCGTTAGATTTGTTGGGAATTGGGTGTCCGGAGCAGATGTAAAGTTCAATTTCATTAGGTAAAAAAGAGAGAGGGGGAAGGGATAGTAGATGATGAGACGCTCGAAGGCAGGGGAAAGATATATTCCCTAAAAACACGTTCGTTCCCACAGTTTTATCGTCGCGCGCTGATTTTTGCCGCTTCCCGCAAACTCGCACCTTCGGCGCTCAAACAGTGCTCCAGCGGCAAAGCTAAGCGCAACGAAAAACTGCTCCACTCTCTATCGTTTTTAGGGAATATATCTTTCCCCTGCCTTCGAGCTGTGTATTGGCTGATTTTGTGAAGTGAAATTATTTGAAGAAGATTGGTTGATGAATGACCGTTGTAGACTTGGAATATTAGTTGCGAGTCTATGGCGGTTTTTTATTTTTTCTATAGTGTGGGGATAATGATAACGATGATAATGTATGGATAAAAATGATGATGAGGAGGATTGTGGGAGCGCATTGTGCGGAGCAATCTGGTATCAAAGGGGCAAAAGACTTTTCGACCCCAACATCATGATATTTAGATATTTATTTCATATTTATATTTGGTCTATGATGATATAATTTGTAGTAATTGTTTATTTAGAGAAAAATTAGATAGTAATAAATAATGTGAAGACCTGGTCATATAGTAGTCTTAGAAAGAATGGAAATATTGAGAATTTATGTTTCACGTGAAACATCAGAAGAAAAGCAGAAAAAGTTGGAGGATAATGTGATGAGATAAATTACAAGAAGAAAGAATCAGGGTAAAGGAGTAAAGGATGATTTAAATGTTTCACGTGAAACATCAGGAGAAAAACAGAAAGAGTTGAGGGATAATGTGATGAGATAAATTATAAGAAGAGGAAATCAGGGTAAAGGAGTGAAGGATGATTAAGATGTTTCACGTGAAACATGAGAAGAAAAGCAGAAAAAGTTGGAGGATAATGCGATGAGATAAATTATAAGAAGAGAAAATCAGGGAAAAGAAGTAAAGGATGATTAAAATGTTTCACGTGAAACATTCTATAGAAGGATATATGTACTAAAGTGAAAATATATAATTGAGTAGAAATAGAAGAAATATTTTTACAGATATAAAGAAGCTAAGAGGAAAACGATATAGATAGCGTAAAATTTTTGTAAATAAAAATCATGAAAGTCACATTGAACTATGCAGTAGTAGTCATTTTCATAAAAAAGAATTTTAAATTGTTTTGCCAGTACACAGCGAAGAGAGACCGTAGATATGTCCTCTAAAAACGATAGAGAGTGGAGCGGTTTTTCGATATACTTAGCTTTGTCGCTGGAGCACTGTTTGAGCGCTGAAAGCGCGAGTTTGCGGGAAGCGGCAAAAATCAGCGTATGTCGAAAAACCGTGGGAACGAACGTGTTTTTCGAGGACATATCTACGGTCTCTCTTCGCGTCTCTCTCCCCCCACCATACCCCAATACATCCAACTAATAAAAATTTCATATCATCAATTATCAGAACAGAAAATTAAGGCAAAGGATTAGGAGAGCAATTATATAGAGAGAATAATATGTGAACCACCCATCACCTAAAGGGAATGGGCTTCTAAGGTGCTTACGCACCTATTTAAGAAGTTTGATTACTTATGCAATCCTTATTCTTATTGGCGTGTCCACTTCGCCACTAGTGTATAGAGCCGTAAGGCTCACAACGTTACTTTTTGCTGTAAGCGGTATGACTACACTTTTTGCAGAAGGCTAACTGACGTTTAAAATTTTACGTACGGTACGATTAGACAGTACAACCATCTATTTTAACTTGTCAAAGTACGAATATGATGTGCTTACATGTTTGCATTATATCATGTGTTTTGTTGAAATACAATGTTTTTCATGTACTTCGTCGGGGGTAATGCCATTCATCCCACGGCCTAAAGACACATGGGTTTTCTGGCTTATTTATTATAAAATGTTTCACGTGAAACATAATTTTTTGTTTATTATTTTAAAAATTTATGTATAGAAAAAAGTGGTAGGTATGTTATAATGATAAGTAAGTTGGAGAAAAAAGAAAACAAAATTTGAAAGGAGAGAAAATTAAATGAGTAGAATTATAGCAGTTGCTAATCAAAAAGGTGGAGTTGGAAAAACTACAACAGCGATTAATTTAGCAGCGTGTTTGGCGGAAAAAGGAAAGAAAGTTTTGATAATTGATATGGACCCACAGGGAAATACGACAAGTGGGCTAGGATTAGATAAAAATGATTTGGAAAATACAGTGTATGAAGTCTTGAGAGATGAGGAAGATATTAATGATTGTATTGTTCATGAAATTTTTCAAAATCTTTCTATGCTTCCAGCGAATCGAGATTTGGCTGGAGCGGAGATTGAGTTGATTTCAGTGGAGGATATGCAGTTTATTTTGAAAAAGAAATTAGAGCCAATTAGAGAAAATTATGATTTTATTATCATCGACTGTCCTCCAGCCTTGGGAATGTTGACCGTAAATTCTATGACAGCGGCTAATTCTGTATTGGTTCCTATCCAATGTGAGTTTTATGCTATTGACGGTTTATCTCAGTTAATTTATACGATTGAATTGATTCAGGAAAGCTTAAATCCAGATTTATACATAGAAGGTGTCGTGTTTACGATGTACGATGCTAGAACGAATTTATCTTTGCAGGTTGTGGAGAATGTAAAAGATAATTTGGAGCATAGAATCTATAAAACGATTATTCCGAGAAATGTTCGGTTAGCTGAGGCACCAAGTTTTGGATTGCCTATTACATTATACGCAAATAAATCTACAGGTGCAGAGAGTTACCGAATGTTAGCAGATGAAGTAATTTATAATAATAAAGAGTAAGGTATGGAGGGATATATATGGCGACTAGAAAAACAGGATTGGGAAGAGGGTTGAATGCGTTAATTCCAGAAAAACAGGATGGAAGAAAAAAAGAAGACAGCAAACCTGTTGAAATTATAAAAGAAGTAGTGAAAGAGGTAGAAGTTGTAAAGGAAGTCGAGGTAGAAAAAACATTAAACATATTAGATATTGAACCAAACCGTGAACAACCGAGAAAACAATTTGATGAGGATGCTTTAGAAGAACTGGCAGAATCCATTCGTCAGTACGGTATTATCCAGCCACTTGTTGTTATGAAAAAAGATGATTATTATGAAATTATCGCAGGTGAGCGCAGATGGAGAGCCGCAAGGATGGCAGGATTGACGGAAGTACCTGTTGTAATAAAAGATTTTGGAAATCAAGAGGTCTTGGAAATATCCCTAATTGAAAATATTCAGAGAGAAGACTTAAACCCAATTGACGAGGCATTTGCCTATCAGAGATTAATCCAAGAATTTCATTTAAAACAAGACGAAGTAGCTGCAAAGGTATCAAAGAGTCGAGTAGCTATCACAAACTCTCTTCGCTTATTAAAACTTGATAAACGTGTACAAGAAATGTTAGTAGAAGAAATGATTACAAGTGGTCATGCGAGATGTCTCTTGGCATTAGAAAATGGAGACATGCAATATGAAGTAGCCACAAAAATATTAGATGAAAACTTAAGCGTGCGAGAGGCTGAAGCTCTCATTAAATCCATGTTGAGAGAGAAAAAAGAAAAAGTAGAGAAAAAAGACGATTACTCTTTCCTATATCGAGACATGGAAGAAAAAGTAAAAAATATCCTAGGAAGCAAAGTCTCCATTAAAAATAAGAAGAATAATAAAGGTAAAATTGAGATAGAATATTATTCAAAAGAGGAGTTAGAGAGATTACTAGATATGTTACAATCCATTCAAGTATAAGCAAAAATATACATGTCTGTTATAATATAAATAGGTTTTGAAACGAGCCCTATGCTATCGCTAATAAACACAAAGATATTTTTGGCAGTGAAATTTTTATAAAAATTCATTCGTTTTATATGCTTTCGATCATATTCAGAAGTGAACGTATGTAAGAACAAGGCGTGCTTGAGCCGTTGAAATATCAGAGTAGTTAACATTGGAGTGTCAAAGGCGTTAACAAGGAAATTAAGATAATTAAGGTAATTGCCAATACACAGCTGAGCGAGCAAGGAGATATCTGCTCCGAAAACGATAGAGAGTGGAGCGGTTTTTCGATATACTTAGCTTTGCCGCTGGAGCACTGTTTGAGCGCCGTAGGCGCGAGTTTGCGGGAAGCGGCAAAAATCAGCGTATGTCGAAAAACCGTGGGAACGAACGTGTTTACGGAGCAGATATCTCCTTGCTCGCTCAGCGTCTCTGTTCAGCGCTCTGTTCAGTGTCTCTGTTCAGCGTCTCTGCTCAGCATCTCTGCTCGGCACCTTCTCCCCTTACTACCATCAATCCACTTATCTCAAAATCTATCCCCACTATACCATAAAAAGTCCTCATCATATATTTGTTTTATATTGATTTTTTATGCTCAATAGATTATAATTGTAGATAGATTTTGATACAAGTATGTATTATCATATCCATAACAAATAAAATAGAGATGATGCAAAAGAACGGTGAAGAAAACAAAGATTTGCTTTAGACAATACAGAGAGTCAATGGGTGGTGTGAATTGATTTGTCGGGGAATCAATCCATTTTCTGAGTTGCTAATGAAAGTTAGATGGTTGGTATCCATTATCATACTACAAGCGGTCATAATATAATTATGACAATTTGGGTGGCAACGCGGAATCTTTCGTCCCATATATGGACGGAAGATTTTTTCTTTTCTGTATAACACTCCATTCTCTTTTGGGAACGAGTAATCCACCACAAATGATTCAAAAAACTCAAAGAAAATGCCAACAGATTTTCACTCAAGAGCATTCACTCTAAAAATCATAAACGAGATAGGTAATTGCGAAACGAGTGGGAAATTCTGATGCAAAATATGGTAAAAATCTT
>JAUUSJ010000157.1 GCA_030841965.1 Blautia sp. | reverse complement strand
GAGGCGGCAAAAATCAGCGTATGTCGAAAAATCGTGGGAACGAACGTGTTTGCGGCACATATATCTCCCGGCTCTTTTGGCGTCTCTCTTCATCCAAAAACCATTTCTCCATGCATAAAGGTATTAATGCCATCCCCACAAAAATTTTCGGCATCTTTGTCGTCTCCCTTCATCCAAAAATCATTTCTCCTCAAAATAAACCAACATTCTACATTAGAAAAACTAACATATATGTTAATTATTTAAATTTGACTAATATTTACAACAATTATACAATAAACTTATAAAAAATACAACAAAAAAGAGAAGGAGAAAGATAGCTATGAAACAGTACGATGTAATTATTATAGGAGCTGGAGTCATAGGCTGTGCGGTGGCAAGAGAGTTATCCCGCTACAAACTAAAAACCTGTGTTTTAGAAAAGGAACTAGATGTTGCCTGCGGAAATAGTAGTAGAAACACAGGAATGCTCCATGCTGGCTTTACTTATAAACCAGGAAGCCTAAAAGCGGAATGTGCAGTTGAGGGAAATCAGGAGTTTGACCAGGTGGCGAGGGAACTTGGAGTTCCATTTAAGAGAACGGGAAAACTAGTCATAGGATTTACAGAACGTGACAGGAAAAATATTTTAAAATTTAAAGCAAACGGAGAGAAAAACGGCGTCAAGGGGATGAGAATGATTGACAAGGAGGAGATTGAGCGAATCGATGCGAATGCTGGGGGAGAGTTTGCGATGTATGTTCCATCTTCGGGTATTCTAGACCCTATGCAGTATACCATTGGACTTGCCGAGAACGCCTGTCAAAACGGAGTGGAGTTTTTCTTTGGACAGAGAGTCGTCGGGATTCATCGACAAGAGTCAAAGCAAAGCTTGGACGATAACTCCTATTGGATGATAAAGACAGAGATTGACAGTTTTCAGACAAAATGGGTGATTAACTGTGCTGGAATGTATGCCTCTGCTATCTCAAAGATGCTTGGATATGAGGATTATCCGACGAAGGGATTTAAGGGAGAGTATTATGTACTAGATAAGAAGGCGGGAAAATATTTATCGATTCCAGTGTATCCAGCGCCAAATGAGAAGGGTGGATTTATGACGCATGCCACGCCGACGATTGACGGAAATGTATTAGTTGGTCCAGACTCTTATCTGACAGATGGACTTGAGGATTATACTGTGACAAAGGAGCATATGGACGGGCTGTTTGAGGACGGTCAAAAGATGTTTAAACAGATGAAGAGAGAGTATTTTATCCGAAATTTCTCGGGGATTCGCTGGAAACGTTATGATAAGGAGACGGGAGAAATATTAGATTTTTTATTGGAGGCGGATGAGAAGAAAAGTCCGAATACGGTAAATTTAGTCGGAATTGAGTCTCCTGGTGTGACCTGTGCTCTTCCTCTTGCAAGGCGTGCGGTAGCGAAGCTTGTGGAGAGAGAAAACCCTAAGAAGAATCCAGATTTTTGCCCAGTTCGCGCAGTAAAGAAGAGATTTTATGAGATGACGGATGAGGAGCAAAAAAGAGCGATAGAGGAAAATACACTGTATGGAGAGATTGTATGTCGATGTGAGACCGTGACAAAGGCGGAGATTTTGGAGGCGATTCATAATCCTTTAGGTGTATGCACGGTCACAGGGATTAAAAATAGGACGAGAGCTACGATGGGGAGATGTCAGGGCGGATACTGTGAGACTCGTATTACAGAGATGATAGAACAGGAATTGGGAGTAGAGCCAGAGCAGGTTCGCTATTCTAAACGAGATTCCTATATGTTTACAGGAAAAGTGAGAGATGAGTGTGAGAGATAAAGATTTAAGATTATTTGACTGACCATGAGGAAAGGAATGGTGGATGAAGATGAAGAAGATAGATGTGGTCATTATTGGAGGAGGTCCGGCGGGACTTGCGGCTGCGATTGAGCTTTATGAAAAGGGCGTGAGAGATATTTTGATTTTGGAGCGTGAGAAATCTCTCGGCGGAATTTTGAGACAATGTATTCACGACGGGTTTGGTTTGACACGTTTTAAAGAGACATTAAGCGGTCCTGAGTACGCCTCGAGATTTGTGAGGAAGGTGAAGGAGCTTCAAATTCCATATAAGACAGAGACGACGGTGCTTAAGATTACAGAGGATAAGAAAGTGTATGCCGCATCTTTGGATGGATTTTTGGAAATTCAAGCGAGAGCGGTTGTCCTTGCGATGGGATGTAGGGAAAAGACGAGAGGAGCAATTAGCATTCCAGGAACAAGACCAGCCGGGGTTTACACGGCGGGTGTGGCACAATCCTATATTAATCTGAAAAATCGTATGGTAGGGCGAAAGGTTATTATCCTGGGTTCTGGAGATATCGGCATGATTATGGCGAGACGTATGACATTGGAGGGAGCGAAGGTGCTTGGGGTATTTGAGATTTTACCTTATGCGAGCGGGCTTCCGAGAAATATTGAACAATGTCTAAATGATTATGGTATCCCTCTTTATTTAAGTCATTCTGTGACGGAAATTAAGGGGACGCAGAGATTAGAGAGCGTTGTGATATCAAAGGTGGATGAGAATTTGCAGCCGATAAAGGGAACAGAGAAGGAATACGCCTGCGATACTCTGATTTTGTCGGTCGGGTTAATTCCAGAAAATGAATTGACTTGGATGGCAGGTGCAAAGCAAGATGATGGAACAAAGGGCGCTGCAGTTGACGAGAGATATCAGACGACGGTTCCTGGAATTTTCGCCGCTGGAAATGTATTACATGTCCATGACCTAGTTGATTTTGTATCCATGGAGGCGGAGCAGATGGCAGATGGAGTCGTGAAATATTTAAAAGAGAATGGGTTATGTGAGAGTAGTTTGAAAGTAGTCGGAGATGAGATGGTTGGTCAGCTTGTGCCTGCGTACATAAGCGGAAAAGAGGATATGACAGTATCTTTTCGTGTCAGAAAGCCAGTGAGAGATTGTAAGATTGAGATTTGGCAGGGAGAAAATTTGATAAAGTCAAAGAGGGAGGCAAAGGCACTTCCAGCGGAGATGATTCAGATAAAATTAAAGAAGGAACAATTGACGGAAACGGAAGATTTGGAGGTGAGAGTCGTATGCTAAGAGAATTTACTTGTATTATGTGTCCACAAGGTTGCGAAATTCAAGTGGATGGAGAGCTGGAGGCGTTAGAGGCGATAGAATCTCTACAGGAGAAAGAAGAACTCGTGGAGAGATATTCCATAGAGGGAAATAAATGTCCAAAGGGGGCAGCCTATGTAAAGCAGGAATTAGTCAATCCAATGAGAAATATTGCCACATCGATTTTGGTGGAGGGAGGGGAGCTTCCTCTTGCCAGTGTTCGATTAAATGCTCCGATTCCAAAGGCGAAGATTTTTACTGTCATGGAGGAAATCAAAAAGATAAAAAGGGTTGCCCCTGTCTATGAGGGAGAGGTTATCATAAAAAATGTGGCGAATTTAGGTAGTGATGTGATAGTGACAAAGACTGTAATGGGAAGGGAATGAGAAGGATGAAAATGGTAGAAAAGGACGGGACGGTATCCCAGATGTTAGAGGATATCAAAATCCCAAAAATGTTTCGAGCAGTGCAGAAATTTCCAAAAGATAGAATAGAAGTGGAAGATATTCCAAGAGTGGTAAGGGAAGAACTATCAAGACCAGAGATAGCAAAAAAGATTCAGCCAGGGATGTCGATTGCTATCACAGCGGGAAGTCGAGGAATCGCAAATGTAGATATTATCACAAAGGCGATAGTAGATTTTTGTAAGGAGAGGGGAGCAAAACCATTTATCTTCCCTGCGATGGGAAGCCACGGGGGAGCGATGGCCAAAAGTCAGAAGGAATTATTAGCTGGCTTTGGGATTACAGAGGAGACGATGGGATGCCCGATTCAATCTTCGATGGAGACGGTTTTACTCGGATATTCCGAGTATGGAAAGCCTGTCTATCAAGATAAATTTGCGCATGAGGCAGATGGAATTATTGTCTCCTGTCGCATTAAACCGCATAATGCATTTCGAGGAAGATATGAGAGTGGCGTATGCAAAATGATGGTAGTCGGTATGGGAAAGCAAAAGGGAGCGGAGAGTGTACATAGCGATGGAATGGAAAATATTGCTAGAAACATTCCGGCGAATGCAAAGGTTGTTCTGGAAAAATCCAATATTCTCTTTGCAATTCCATGTATGGAAAATGCCTATGATGAGACAAGAAAAATCGAGGCGATTTTGACAGAGGAGATTATGGATAGAGAGCCAGAGTTACTCAAGGAATCCTTTTTATATATGCCAAGTCTCCTAGTCGGCGAGACAGATGTACTAGTTGTGGATTCGGTCGGGAAAAATTATAGTGGTACTGGAGTCGACCCGAATATCTCAGGGACATGGTCAACTGACTATGCCAAGGGTGGAGTGAAGGTAAAGCGTACTTGCTTTTTAAATTTGACGGAATGTTCCCACGGAAATGCAAATGGTATGGGATTGGCGGATTTTATTACGAGACGAATTTTTGACCAGATTGATTTTAATGCGATTTATATGAACTGTATGACAAGTACAGTCATTCGTTCTGGCAAAATGCCTCCTGTTATGGTATCGGATAAAAAAGCAATTCAGGCATGTATCCGAACTGCGAATCAGATTGACAGGGAAAATATACGTATGATTCGTATTAAAAATACTCTACATGTAGATGAAATCATGCTCTCAGAGGCGTACTATGAAGATGTCAAGGCTGGAAAATACGAAGGTTTAGAGGCGTTAGATGAGCCAGCCGAGATGGTATTTGATGAGGAGGAAACTCTTATCACGCCGATAGAGCAGATAGACTAGGAATAGTGAGATAGTTTGCGAATTTTCTCTATATATGGTAGTTTTGGGTTGATTTTCTCTGCTTTTTTTGGTATATGTATAAGTGGAAATGAAAATTTAACCTTTTTCAGCGAGAGTCTCCCAAGGATGGAGGCATGTCACTGAGAACTATTGTAGAAGGAGAATCATTTATGCAGATGTTATCAATTCAAAAAGAATTACAAGAAAATTCCTATCCTGGACGTGGTATTATTATCGGAAGAAGTGCTGACGGAACAAAAGCAGTGACAGCTTATTTTATTATGGGTAGAAGCGAGAATAGCCGTAATCGTATTTTTGTAGAAGATGGAGAGGGAATTCGCACTCAGGCATTTGATCCATCTAAATTGACAGATCCAAGCTTAATTATCTATGCGCCAGTTCGTGTGCTTGGCAATAAAACAATCGTGACAAACGGAGACCAGACAGATACTATTTATGAGGGAATGGACAAACAGCTCACTTTTGAGCAATCTCTAAGAAGCAGAGAGTTTGAGCCGGACGGACCAAATTATACACCTCGTATTTCTGGTATTATGCATCTGGAAAATGGAAAGTATAGCTATGCTATGTCTATCTTAAAGAGCAATAACGGAGACCCTTCCAGTTGCAACCGCTATACATTTGCCTATGAAAATGCAAAGGCAGGAGAGGGACATTTCATTCATACATATATGCATGATGGAAATCCACTTCCAAGCTTTGAGGGAGAGCCAAAATTAATTGCAATTCCAGACGATATCGATGCATTTACAGAGACTTTATGGGATAGCCTAAATGAGGATAATAAAGTATCTTTATTTGTTCGCTATATTGATATTGCAACAGGAGCATATGAGACAAAAATTGTGAATAAAAACAAATAGACGAACGATAAAGTAGCGTATATAGTTTATTTGAGCGAAAGGAGGAAGGCTCTTCTCTTATGACGAAAGTCACGAGTGTCTGAGCCCAAATTAGAATGAAAGAATTAGAATTGAAATATGGATGTAACCCAAATCAAAAGCCATCTAAAATCTACATGGCAGATGGAAGCGAGCTTCCAATTCAGGTATTATGTGGAAGACCAGGATATATTAATTTCTTGGATGCGTTTAACGGATGGCAGCTTGTCAGAGAATTAAAGCAGGCGACTGGACTTCCAGCAGCGACATCTTTTAAGCATGTATCTCCAGCGGGGGCAGCAGTTGGTCAGCCTCTTAGTGATACACTCGCCAAAATCTACTGGGTGGATGATTTAGGAGAGTTAACACCACTTGCATCTGCATATGCGAGAGCGAGAGGAGCAGACCGTATGTCTTCTTTTGGTGATTTTATTGCTCTCTCTGATGTATGTGACGCCTGTACGGCAAAGTTAATTAAGAGAGAGGTATCTGACGGTGTCATTGCCCCAGGATATGATGATGATGCCCTAGAGATTTTAAAATCCAAGAAAAATGGCAATTATAATATTATTCAGATTGACCCAGACTATGTACCAGCTCCAATTGAGCATAAAGAAGTCTACGGAATTACATTTGAGCAGGGTAGAAATGAGCTAAAGATTGACGAGGATTTCTTCTCCAATATCGTGACTGACGCAAAGGAGCTTCCAGAGCAGGCAAAGATTGACCTTGCGATTTCTATGATTACTTTAAAATATACACAGTCCAATTCCGTATGTTATGTCAAAGACGGACAGGCAATCGGAATCGGTGCTGGACAGCAGTCAAGAATTCACTGTACAAGACTTGCTGGAACAAAGGCAGATAACTGGTGGCTTCGTCAATCTCCACAGGTCTTAAGTCTTCCATTCGTAGATAAGATTCGCCGTGCCGACAGAGATAATGCAATCGACCTCTATATCGGTGAGGACTATATGGATGTCCTGGCTGACGGAGCATGGGAGAATATTTTCAAGGAGAAACCTCCTGTATTCACAAGAGAGGAAAAGAGAGCTTGGCTAGATAAATTAACAGGAGTATCTCTCGGTTCCGACGCATTCTTCCCATTCGGAGATAATGTGGAGCGAGCTCATAGAAGCGGTGTCGAGTATATCGCTCAGCCGGGAGGTTCTATCCGCGATGATAATGTTATCGAGGTTTGTAATAAATATGGAATTGTGATGTCCTTTACAGGAATCCGTCTCTTCCACCACTAAATCTTATGAACGAATAGTTTTATGAAATAAAGGCTGTCGCAGAGCATTTTGGAATGATATTTCACGGTGGTTTTAAAAGCTGCTGTCAATGGATAGAAATTCTAAGTAGCTAATGCGGTAGCCTTTTTTCCGTGTTTTTGATTTTTATGTGAAACGAGGAATGCTTCCTATTCGTAGTTTTAGACTCAAAAAAGTAGAAAAAAAGAAGAAATTTTATTGACAGACCAGAAATTTTGCTATATAATTGTTTTCAGCGTGTAAAAAAATACCTAACCAAAGCCCCGGATACGGTATTTCAAATATATAATATAAGAGAGGCGTATCATAGCTTCTCCAATCCAGAAAAGGAACCTAGTTCCGCTTAGTGATTATAATGATGACGCAAGGAATTTGCGAGATACAATGTAGGAATTTATGAAAAACCAACCCTACTAATTCAGATTAAGGAGGAAAACTCATGAAAAGTTTTATGGCTAGTCCATCTACAATTACTAGAGAGTGGTATGTTGTTGATGCTACAGGATGTACATTAGGACGTTTAGCATCACAGGTTGCAAGCATTTTAAGAGGAAAGAATAAACCAATCTTTACACCTCATATCGACTGCGGTGATAACGTAATTATTATCAATGCAGATAAAATCAAAGTAACAGGTAAGAAATTAAACCAGAAGATTTATTATCATCATTCAGGCTATATCGGTGGCATGAAAGAGATGACATTAAAAGAGAAATTAGAGAAGAAACCAGAGCAGGTTTTAGAGCTTGCAGTCAAAGGTATGCTTCCAAAAGGTCCTTTAGGAAGATCTATGATTAAGAAACTTCACGTTTACGCTGGTCCAGAGCATAATCATGCAGCTCAGCAGCCTAAGACATTGGAATTGAAATAATAAAAAGGAGGACAAATAAGTGGCTACAACAAGATTTTACGGAACAGGTAGAAGAAAAAGCAGTGTTGCTAGAGTTTATTTAACACCTGGTACAGGAAAAGTTGTTATTAATAAAAGAGATATGGATGATTATTTCGGACTTGAGACTTTAAAGGTTATCGTTCGTCAGCCATTAGAGGCTACATCTACAACAGATAAGTTTGATATCACAGTTAACGTTTGTGGTGGTGGATTCACAGGCCAGGCTGGAGCTATCAGACATGGTATTTCCAGAGCTTTATTACAGGCAGACGCTGAATACAGACCAATTCTCAAGAAAGCTGGATTCTTAACAAGAGACCCAAGAATGAAAGAGAGAAAGAAGTACGGCTTAAAAGCAGCTCGTCGTGCACCACAGTTCTCAAAACGTTAGTTTTAAACCGAATAGAGAAGAGGATAAAACCCTTGAAAGTGTTGAGCTTTCAAGGGTTTTCTTTATAATTTAATACGATTTACATTCTCCTTGGGATTTTAGTTTTGGGGAGTTTTTTATTAAATCATTTCGTGAAAAAAGTTTGAATTGAATTGCGAAAGATAAAACTATATGATAATATGTATTTGGATTTTGAATTCAGATATTTTAGTGTGAAATATTATGAGAAAATTTCTATATAAATTATTATATTTGTTAGCAACAAGAGAATCAAGTGGTTGTAAAATCAAAAAAGTGATATTGTATTAAAAGTGTCAGATATACAGGGATTTGAAGAGATTTTGTGGTTGAATATTAAAATAGGTTAGAATAACTGGGAAGATATAGTATAAGAATCTAGTTACTATTACAGTTGGAAAATGAAAATAATCTTCAATGACCGTAAGAATTTAGCTATTGTTGCAGTTGAGAAATGAAAATAATCTTCAATGACTGTAAGAATTTAGCTATTGCTACAGTTGAGAAAGTCAAAATGTTTAAATAAACCGTAAATATTCATGCGAATTACGGTTCCAATTAAAAAAAACGAAAGAATAACCGAAATATTATAAAGAAGTTACAGTCATAATTCTAAAACCATCTAAAATAACCGAAATATTATAAAAAAGTTACAGTCATAATTCTAAAATCATCTAAAATAACCGAAATGGTATAAAAAAGTTACAGTCACAGTTCTAAAACTATCTAAAACAACCGAAATATTATAAAGAAGTCATAGTCACAGTTCTAAAATTATCTTAGGTAATTGCGAAACGAGTGGGAAATTCTGATGCAAAATATGGTAAAAATCTT
>JAUUSJ010000004.1 GCA_030841965.1 Blautia sp. | reverse complement strand
TTTCCCCTTTTGCCCCTATAGGGTGCAAAAAGTGCAAAGTTTTTTCACTTTTCTTAAAAAGCCGTTACCAGAAAAAGCAATCTATAGCTATCTTTTTTGTATTGGTTATCCTGTTTTGATTAGTAAGTGCATTTTTTCTCGAAGTGCATTTTCAAAAGCATTTGTGAAATGTATTTTGCACCACTAAAAACTTAGTATTTATGCGGTTTAGACTCTTACAAGTGCAAAAAGTGCAAGTTTTTTTCGCTATTATATATATACACGTATATATAAATTATTTTTATTATATATATCCCCTATATTTTTTATTTTTTCTATACGTTATAAATAATTCTATAAAATTGCACTTTTTGCACTTTATGACGTTCTAAATCGCATAAATACTAAGTTTTTGTTGGTGCAAAACTTCATTTAAACTTGCACTCACTTTGCACCTAAGAAGGATTATTTGCACTTATTTATCAAAAGGGGAGTTATTAATGGGTGTCCATTTGATTTCAAATCCTTGAAAACATCTGTAGCCATCTATCGCCGTTTCTCTGTAACCTTTTGTTCTTAAAGCTTTAAAAAATGCGATTTTTCCTAGTGGTTGACGCTCTTCTTGTCTGCAAAAATCTACATATGTAGAGAAAATATTGGGGCGTGTTTCACGACTTTTTTTATTTGGCTCTGTACATTCATCTAAGAATGCTGTCACGGTATCCGATTCTTTTTGTAAGTGCAAAACTTCATTTGAATTTACACTTGCTTGATATAACTTTGCACGTAAAAGGGCATCTTTGCACTTTTGCACCAGATAAGAAATTAATATTTCCACTTCTTTTTCCTCTACCAGTCTCTTTTTTAAGTCTGGAATATATTCCCCCTCCTCATAAAAACGAATGATTAAAAGTCTGCTATAAAAGGCGTCACTTCTGTCATTCAAAACGGAAGGAATGGCGTTGCAAGAAAAAATAAGCTTTGCACGGTTTCTAAATTCAAAGAAATCACCATGCTTATATTCTGCACCGATTAAGTCATCCCCTGTTAATTGCTTAATGGTTGATGTATCATTGATTGCACCGTCTGGAAGGTCAGCAAATATATTGCATTGCTTATTTAAAAGCTTGGAGGATGCAAAACGATTATCGGCTAATTTTTGCATAGAAATGGCAGATACATTTTCTTTCCCCAGGATTCTTTCTAACTGTGTAAGGATTACGCTTTTCCCTGCATTCCCTTTCCCAACCAATATCATAAATTCTCTAAATAGCACGGTTGGCAGCAGACAATACCCCATGTATTCATAAAGCATCTTTCTGTTTTCTTCGTCTGGTATTCTGCTAAGTAAAAATTGATGGAATACAGAATCTTTAATGTTAAGTCCAGCTATGTAATTATGCGGTATCTGATTGACGCTCTTATATTTTGGGCTGTGTGGGTGTATCTCTCCTGTTTTTACGTCTAACATCCCATTTTTAAAGTTAATCCAATAATTTGGATATTGGTTAATGTCGTCAAGGTCTGCTTGGATTCTAATATCCTCAATGATTAGTTTATATACTCTCGTAATTCGTATATGGTTTACTATATCGGAAAATATCAACCCTTTTATGATGCTTTTTATCTTAATACCGTCTTTATCTTCCCTATATACTCCATTTTCATAGATATATGGCTTTCCAAGTAAAATCATAAGATGATAATGTTCAATAATATAATCCGATATATACATGTCTATGATTTCTATTGGTTTTCCTGTTCTATCATTCATTCTATGGAATCTCTCCAATAGTAAAGCTTTTTCTATCTCCTCTTTTGGTTGTTCTTCTTCTGGAAGAAATTCCAACTTATCAACGGTTCCACCCTCAGCAAAGAAATCTGAAATATCCCCCTTTGCTTTGGTTGGCATAGGATTCTTGATACTGATTTTTTTGGTTACGTCTTTTAAATCCTTGTAAATCTTTAATGCCGTTTCCTTGCCTGCTGTGTCGTTGTCTCTTAGAATTACTACAATGGCATCTGTAAAAAATATTGCTTTTTCTCTTTTCCAATCTGAAGCCCCTCCGTATGTGACAGCAATTAAGCCGTTCTTTTGACATGAGAGGGTATCTTTTTCCCCCTCTGTAATATAAATTGTCTTTCCTTCCTCAATCGCCTGTTTTAGACTTTTTACTGAGCCATTACCAAAATAAAGCGTGTCTGCTTTCTTTTTTGTGGCTCTTAAATACATTCTTTCAGCTGTAAAGTCATATGTACCATAGCAAAGTAATTTCCCACGAAAGCGAAGTTTCGAGTAGCTATATTCGCCCTTACTATCTATGTAGTCATATCTAGCTTCAAGAGTGGAATTTTTAACCCTTTCTACATGTCTCACCCATGCAGGCTTGGATGTCTGTAATGGCTCTGAATATAAGTCTTGCATGGAAAGCCCTACCGCTTCCACAATGGCAGCAGTTTCACAACCAGCGTGGCAATGAAGCAATATTTTATTGTTTTCTTTTGTGATAGAAAGAGATGCTTTCTCATCCGCATGACAAGGGCATTTGGCTTTTGCCGTGTCTCCTCTTCTTTTCACATCTTGAAATCTCGCTAACACTTCATCATATGTCACAGCCATCACCCCTTAAAGGACAAAACGAATTCGTCCATTTTCTTCATATCAATTCTTGCAGACTTGCCAATCTTAATGATTGCATCTGCTTCTTTTGCAAGGTCATAAACTTTATTCCTGCCTAAGTTATACCTTTCTATTGCCTGTGAATATGTAATCAGTACTGTATTATTAGGATTTACTTTTGTTATTAAACTCTTTCGCATTATTTATTTTCCTTTCTATGTTGTCATTGTTTGTTGTTGATTATATTGCTATTATAAGCATTTTAATTGCTTTTGTCAATAGTTTTTTGTTGACTAAATTGCTTTTTTTTGTTAGCATAATATTGAAAGGTGGTGAATTAATGAATAAGAGAATAAAACAACTAAGAAAAGAATTAGGATTAACGCAACAAAATTTTGCAGATAGGCTAAGAGTAAAACGTCAAACTATAGCATCATATGAAGTTGGGAAAATAACTCCTAGCGAATCTACTTTAATTTTAATGTGCAAAGAGTTTAATGTAAATGAAATGTGGCTTCGGACTGGTGAAGGTGAAATGTTCACTAAACTATCGGATGATGACAAATTGATTTTGTTAGTTAGTTATGCAATGAAAGAAGAAAACACACCACAGAAAAGAGTGCTCCAAAAATTATCAAATTTAACACTGGAACAATGGAAAGCACTAGATTTATTGCTGAACTAAAATTAAAGATAATATAAATATTTTCCATATGTTTAATATTTTTTTCGCTATATGTCACTATAACAACACTTTTTTCACTAAACATTAGCAATATTTTATATATTTTATGACTAGACAAAATGATATTTATTTGTTATGATTGTGAAAAGCGATAAGCAATGATAAATAATGATAAACTTTTATAATAATAAGGATATATACACCAAACAAAAAAAACCGCTACTGCGGCAACAGTAACGGTTTTGCACTAATTTATGTAAGTGCTACAATGAAGATTTTAGAAGCTTATAAAATCTTTTTAACTGCGTTTCATTCAATCTATCAAGCAGTTTGATTATACTTTTTTTATAATCTATCATAGTATTACCTCCTTATTCAATTTTTATAGAGTATATCATAACAAGCCTACTTTTGCAATTAAAAAAAACGACAATAAATGAACATAATTTTATATTATCCAAGATAAAAATATTGTAAAAGTGAATTTGGCTTACCAAATACATACATACATTAAAATTTGTTTTCGCTTTTTAGGGTAGTAAATATATAAACTACTAGCAAATGAAAAGCCTTAATGAAAGGCAAAAATGAAAATTTAACACAGGCATAAAAGTACTGTGAACTTAGTAACTATTTAATATTACACACAAAAAAGAGAGCCTACACAACCAATACAAGTTGTTAGCTCTCTTTTTGATTTGGAAATCGTATCTTTTATCTTCATCACTATATCATATTTTCCTAAGTTTTGCAAGAAAATAAGGAAAATTTTGCGCTTTTTCTTTTCTTTGTACCCTCATCCACGGCTATATAAGATAAAAACAAGGAAAATATTGCAAATTCCTTTTCCATATGGTATTATCAAGATGAAAATTTTTTCGTCTTTTTTTCTTTTGCGATTTTCAAATAATATTTTTCTACCATGAAGAGTCCTCTATTTGCTTAGAGGGCTTTTCTTTTTTGTCTAAATGGCAGCAGGGAACACTACTCCCCCCACCTTATCAATAAACGGAATCAATGGGGAACTGTTGAGGGGCTGGTATTTTTCGCAAAAAGTAGAAAAATGAGATTTTTTCGGATGATAAAATGAGAAAATATAACTTTTTATCTGTAACGGCTGTATTGCTCCAGAATACTCCAGTTTCAGAGGAAATTAGTAAGGGGGTGAATAATGCGCATACCCTTTTTCTTCACTCAAGAATACTCAAGATTGCGCCAGCGCAAGAACTTAAAAACCTCAGAAAACCTCAGTTTCAGAAAAAATTATTTCTCCTGCTGCCAAATGAAAACTACTAGAAAATACTAGATTTGTTATCAAATGTTATGGTTTTCAAGAAAATGAAAAATTTAAGAACGCAAAAAGAACTGATGTTCCGAATACCAGTTCGTTAAAGTGTTCGTTGTTATACAGTTTTTTTGTCTTCTGCTACCAAAACAAGTAAAATATTGCGTAGATTCTTGTGTTAGTACACTCATTCACGGCGATATACAAAGAAAATAGGGAATATTTTGCGTATTGAAAAATAAGCTGAAACTAGTGAAAACTTGTGGTATAATGGTATTTGGGAAAGCCAAGCCAAGGCGACTTGCCCTCTTTTTACGGAGGGAGAAAGAAAAATCCCTCCAATCTTACGAAAGGAGGGGTTCTTATGGTTACATATTCAGATTTGTTTGAATTTACCATAGTTCTTATTTCCCTTGTAGGTCTGTGTTATCAGATATTCAAGGGGAAAAAGTAGTCGCCATCACTACCACATAATGGCGACTATATAAAAAAATAGTCACTTATTATTTATAAGGGTAAGTCGCTTTGGCTTTCCCTTTTTCTGTCTTTAATATAGCACATTAAGATAAATATTGCAACCAAAAAATTCACTCATGATACTTTATCATGTTTTATGGTTGCTCATAGAGTTTCATTATGCTATACTTTACACAGGAAAATCAGAAAGGCGTGCAGTCATCCGTTCTATTCCGTAGAAAGGGTGAGGCTTATGACTACATACGAAGAGTTAAGCTTAATTGTGAGCGTAGCTTTGCTCATTGTAGCAATTTTGAATTATAGAAAATAAGCAAGCCGCCTTGTCTCTTGGCTCGAGTAGGCAGCTTGCATTTTGTAACTGTTAACTTAATACCAGAGCGGATAGGCTTCATCTATCTTCTGGTTTTCCTTTAACCGTCACTATCTACCACATAGCGGCGGTTATTTTTATACCCCTACTATAGCACATTAAGCCAAGTATTGCAAGAGGGAAAATGCTTTATCATTCTTTATCATTCCGTACCATTCACCATAGAGCATTATTTCATATGGCATAAACATGTCACATTTTGACATATTTAGTACACTTGAAATGATAGAATAGCATATTTTTAAAGAACTGGTGTTCATTTTTCCTTGCTTTTTCCAAACAAATGTGAGATAATAAAGAAAGTGATTCAACACTTCCCCATATGTCAATATATCATTAGAGTACCAAACGTTATCCCCCTGTTTTGGTACTCTTTTTTGTTGTTCTCAGACACCCTAAATTTGCCTTTAGATTGCTTTTTCTTGTAACGGCTGGAATACTCCATTCACCACCTAAAAGCCAAATAAGAGCAAATATAAAGCTTATACAGAACTCTACAGATATCTTAATTTGGCAGCAGAAACTTAGCTGTCCCAAACTCGATAACAATTCGTTACCCCCTTGTCCTCTTCCTCTTCTTTTTGTCCTGCTACCATTTCGGTACTTGAGAATAGGGATGTGAGAACCTTACAAAATCCAACATTTGAGAAGAAATTGAAGAAATTGAAAAACTAGAGGTTAGTAAAACTTAGTATTTCACAAGAAACTAAAAAATCGAACTAGTGTTGTGAATACCAGTTCGTTAAAAGAAAGGATGTCATACAAGTTTCAAATAAGGCTGTTCCCAACACTCCCAAAATCATGTATACTAATCTCCAAACAAAACCATATCTAGGAGGGTAAAAGCCGTGACAGCCAAAGAATATTTACAGCAAGTAAAAAGTAAAGACGCCACCATCCACAACCTAACAGCCTGCAAGGAATACCTAGAAGAGATACTACATAATACCTCTGGTGGCACTGGAAAAGCTCTTGATACCTTATCCGAGCGCATAAAGGAAAAAGAGAGAAAGATAGATGAAGAGATAGAAGAGACTGGAAAACTAAAATTAGAAGTGATAGACCAGCTCAAAAAGATGCCAGACAAAAGGCTCTCTGCTATCCTCTATAAGCGATACATAGAACATAAGGCTTATGAGATGATAGGGAGTGAAATAGGATATTGTTGCCACTATACCATTGCTTTGCATAAACAAGCCCTAAAAGAATTTCAAAAAGTACTTGACCGAGCAAACATAATGGAGTCCCAAAATAGGGATGCATCTTGACCGAGCAAATGTTAGATAGCAAATAATTGATATAGCAGATTCCCAAAATGGGAACATGCCTTTGCTGACATATATGAAATAGCAAACAAAAAAGACAGGGATAGAGAATCTATATTTTGGACTTTCCACCCTGTCTTTTTATGTTTTTGAAAATTTTGTCGTAAATCTGTCGTAAAATCTTTGATTTTTAGATTTTTTAAGCTCTGAAATCAAGTGTTCATGCGGTTTCTTGAAAAAATGTTTATAATTCTATGTCTATTTTCTAAATATTCTCACAAACAAGCTTGTATCGAATTTCCAACCTTTTGACCCTAGTATAATTTCATAAAAAAAGTCACTATCTTCTTATTCTCGAAGATAATGACTCTTTTAAACCTATTTATAATTATCCAAAATCGTTGTCCTAAGAAGTGCGAGTGCCGCCATAACAGACTGTTCTCTGATATCGTTTCTATCTCCAACAAAATGATACTCTCTCGCAATTGCCTTCTCTTTCACATAGCATCCAATATAGACAAGACCCACTGGCTTCTCGTCTGTGCCGCCCTCCGGACCTGCAATGCCTGTAATACCGATTCCCACATCGGAACCTGTCGTGACAGAGACTCCCTCTGCCATCTCCTTCGCAGTCTGTTTGGATACAGCGCCGTGCTTTTTCAATGTATTTTTGCTTACTCCGATTAGTTTTTTCTTCGCCTTATTCGAGTAAGTAATGAAGCCCTGTCCAAAGACATTGGATACACCAGATATATTTACAAGCCTTCCTGCCAGACATCCGCCGGTACAAGACTCAGCCGTAGATACAGTAATATTATATTTCTTTAAGAGAGATACGACATTCTCCTCAAGTGTCTCCTCTTCCTTTGTCGAGTAGACTAGATTTCCAAAACAGTTTTTTATCTCCTCCAAAATCGGAGCGACAAGCTTTTTCCCGTCTTTCTTTGAATCGGTCTTAGCGATAATACGAAGATGAACTTCCCCCGTGTGAGAGTAGGTTGTAATTTTAGGGTTCTCACTCTCCATCAAGTTCCCAAGCTTCTCCATGACATCTTGTTCGGTCACTCCCATAATTTTTATAATCTCAGAGCAGATAATGCTAGGCTGCCAATCCTTTAGATAGAGCATTACTTTTTGGTCCACTATCTGTTTTAACTGTTTTGGATTTCCTGGAAGCAAGATAATCTTTTTTCCCTCAAAAGATATAATAAAACCAGGGATAATATCTTGCTTATTCTCTAAAAGTACTGCTCCCTTTGGAGTCATCGCCTGTCTCCAAATATTTTGAGAAACTTTCGATATATCCTCAAATCGATTTTTAATCTGATTTTTTACTATTGGATTTTCTACAAGTGGAATATCTAGAGCCTCGACAACTGCCTTTTTCGTGACATCGTCTTTCATCGCACCAAGACCACCCATGACAAAAACAATATCGGAGCGCTCGATAGAACCCTTTAGAGCTCGCTGAATCTGACTAATCTCATCTCCCACTACAATCTGCTCATTCACCTGATATCCAAGTGAAGAAAGACGCTCCGCCAAATAAAATGTATTTGTATTAATTGACTTACCAATCAAAAACTCTGTTCCAACAGAAATAAGCTCTACATTCATCTTTTCGTCCTAAACCAGAAATCATATTCTGGTGAAAATATAAACCGTACGGTCGATATTTCTCTTATTCCTTTCCCTGTTTTTTACTTCTTATCTTCCACTTTCCTTTAGGACATTGATATTTTTAGCGATATAATCAACAAGCGATACAATCGTCAAAATCAATGCTACATATTTTAAAATATTTTCTAAAATTGGCACTACTGTTCCAGGTAGTTGTAAAATCAAGAGCATAATCATAAACATCTGAGAAACCGTCTTTGCCTTTCCCCAGTAGCTTGCAGCGATGACAATTCCGTTATCGGAAGCGACAAGCCGAAAACCACTGATAATAAACTCTCGCGCAATAATAATAATCGCAATCCAAGCTTCCAGACGTCCCTGGTCTACAAGACAGATAAACGCAGAACATACGAGCAGCTTATCAGCCAAAGGGTCCATGAATTTTCCAAAATTCGTAACAAGATTATGCTTTCTCGCAATATGACCGTCCAGATAATCCGTAAAACTCGCCAATGCAAAAAGAACTAAAGCAATCCAGTTTGAATGTGGCACTGTACCTGGCTCAATTAACATAAAAAATACAAAAAATGGAATCATCAATACTCTTAGTATCGTCAATTTATTTGGTAAGTTCATCTCCATATACAACATCTCCTATCAAATCATACTCGTTGGATTCTGTAATTTTTACAAAGACAAAATCCCCCGAGATTACTTCCTTCTCTGAAGTGAAAAATACACATCCATCCACCTTCGGAGCGTCCTTCTCACTTCTTCCTACGTAAATTTCTTCCTCGTATAAGTAACCTTCTACTAATACTTTTATCGTTTTTCCGACGAGGGACTCATTTTTCTCGTAAGAAATCTCCTGCTGCAATGCCATAATCTCATCTCGTCTTCTTAATTTTGTCTCCTCGTCCACCTGACCATCCATCTTATCGGCTCTCGTTCCCTCTTCTCTCGAGTAAGGGAAGACGCCCAGACGGTCAAACTCCATCTCATTTACAAAATTAAGCTGAATTTCCTGGTCTTCCTCTGTCTCTCCCGGAAATCCAGAAATTAAAGTTGTCCGAATTGCAATATCTGGAATCTCCCTGCGAAGAAGAGCTATCTTTTCTCGAAGCTCCTCCTGACTCGTCCTTCTACCCATTCTCTTAAGTACAGCGTCACTCGCATGTTGAATCGGCATATCAATATAAGAACAAATCTTTTCCTCTTCCTTCATCACTTGAATTAACTCCTCGGTAATCTCCTCTGGATACGCATATAAGAGACGAATCCACTCGATTCCCTCCACCTTGCAGAGTCGTCTGAGCAATTCTGGGAGCTTTTTTTCTCCGTACAGGTCCACACCGTAGAGAGTTGTCTCCTGAGCTACAAGAATTAACTCCTTCGCTCCCTGAGAAGCCAAATCATTTGCCTCCTCCAAAAGCTGCTCCATCGTAAAACTACGAAACGGTCCTCGGACTTTTGGAATAATACAGTAAGAGCATCCCTTATTGCATCCCTCGGCTATCTTAAGATAAGCCAAGTAACTGCCCGATGTCGAGATTCTCTTTAGGCTCTCTCTCTCGAGAGGAGCTTTCAAATCCGTGAATTTATTGTATTTTTTCTTCTGCTCAATCGCCGTTATCGCCCTCACAATCTCTGCGTAGCTTGCCGTTCCAAGGACACTGTCCACCTCTTCTATCTCTTCTTGAATCTCCTCTTTATAGCGCTCGGCCAGACATCCAGTCACGATAATTCCCTGAATAGAGCCCTCTTTCTTTCGCTCTGCCACTTCCAAGATTGTCTCAATACTCTCTTCCTTCGCATCATGGATAAAACAGCATGTATTAATGACAATAATATCTGCATCCTCCCCCTCAGCCACAACCTCATATCCAGCATTGCTCACTAATGTGAGCATTTTCTCACTGTCTACGAGGTTTTTGTCACAGCCAAGGGAAATAAACGATAGTTTCATAGACATTTATTTTTCTCCCTCTGCTCCATCAAGGCTGCCTGAACACAATTATTCATCAGCATTGCGATTGTCATCGGTCCGACACCGCCTGGCACTGGAGTGATATAGGAAGCCTTCTCCTTTGCCGACTCAAAATCTACATCTCCACAGAGCTTATTCTTTTCATTTCTGTGAATTCCGACATCGATGACAACAGCCCCGTCTTTGATATAGGAGCTATCAATAAATTTTGGTTTTCCGATTGCCACTATTAAAATATCGGCTCTCTTTGCCACTTCTCTTAAATCCTTTGTCTTTGAGTGACAAACTGTAACCGTTCCATTCTCTCGAAGCAATAAAAGTGCCATCGGCTTTCCGACAATATTGCTTCTTCCGATTACAACACATTCCTTTCCAGAAATCTCAATCTCATATCTCTTTAGTAATTCGATGATTCCAGCTGGAGTGCAAGATACAAATCCCTCTTGTCCGATACTCAAAGCTCCGACACTCTGAGGATGAAATCCATCCACATCTTTTTTTGGTGAAATCGCCTTAATTATCTTATCCTCATCGATATGCTTTGGAAGAGGAAGCTGTACTAAAATTCCATTGACTGCCTCATCCTCATTTAATTTTTGAATCAGGTCGAGTAATTCCTCCTCCTTCACTGTCTCAGGCAGATGATAAGATAGGGACTCAATTCCAATATAGGCACATGCCTTTTTCTTATTTCCTACATACACAGAGGATGCCTTATCCTCCCCTACTTGAATGACTGCCAAGGTTACCGTAATTCCCTGTTCTTTTAACTTCGCCACCTGCTCTTTTAATTCCTCTTTTAAGGTGGCAGAAACTTTCTTTCCATCTATTAAAGTCGCCATTTTTACTCCTTTATCTAGTACTTAGTTGGCTACTTCATATCAAGTAGCCAACTGCAAACAAATCACTGTTTTCTAAAATAATCCTGTAATAACTCCATTCTCATCCACATCAATATTAAATGCGGCTGGCTGTTTTGGAAGTCCAGGCATTGTCATAATGCTTCCTGTGAGCGCCACAATAAATCCAGCGCCGGCAGATACGTACATCTCTCGGATAGTAATCTCAAAATCTCTTGGTCTTCCAAGCTTTGTGGCATCGTCAGATAAAGAATACTGATTCTTCGCCATACAGATTGGAAGCTTATCAAATCCTAAGTCTGTGAGCTGCTTCATCTGCTTCTTTGCCAATGCCGTATAATTTACACCGTCTGCGCCGTAAATCTCTGTCGCAATTGTGTGAATCTTATTCTCAATCGAGTCATTCTCGTCATATAAGACTTCAAAATTACTTTCTTTTGTCTCCAAAGTACGGATAACAGCGTTGGCGAGGTCAATTCCGCCCTCTCCGCCTTTTTCCCATACTTCTGAGAGCGCAAACTCACATTCTCTGTCCTCGCAGAAATGTCTTACAAACTCAAGCTCAGCATCCGTATCGCTCACAAAGCGGTTTAATGTCACAACAACTGGCACTTTATATTTTTTGAGGTTCTCGATATGTTTTTCCAGATTCTCGATACCCTTGCTCAGTGCGTCGATATTTTCCTCGCCCAAATCTGCTTTTTTTACACCGCCGTTATATTTTAGGGCACGCACAGTCGCCACGAGCACAACTGCATCTGGCTTTAACCCCGCCATACGACATTTGATATCTAAAAACTTCTCTGCTCCCAAGTCTGCGCCAAAACCTGCCTCTGTAACAACAATATCGGCGAGCTTTAGGGATGCCTTTGTCGCTCTCACACTATTACATCCATGTGCAATATTGGCAAATGGTCCACCGTGGACAAACGCTGGTGTATGCTCTAATGTCTGAATTAAGTTTGGCTTTAGAGCATCCTTTAAGAGAGCCGCCATAGAACCGACTGCTTTTAAGTCCTTTGCTGTTACTGGCTTTCCGTCGTAAGTATAAGCGACGACAATTCTTCCAAGTCTCTCTTTTAAATCTGTCATATCAGATGCAAGGCATAGGATTGCCATAATCTCAGACGCAACCGTGATGACAAAACTATCTTGTCTTGTCACTCCGTCCATCTTGCCGCCAAGTCCAACTACAATCTGGCGAAGAACTCTGTCATTCATATCAAGACAGCGCTTCCAGACAATCTGTCTCGTATCAATGCCAAGCTCATTTCCCTGCTGAATATGATTATCGAGCAGGGCAGCCAAAAGGTTATTGGCGGAAGTAATCGCGTGGAAATCTCCTGTAAAATGAAGATTCAAATCCTCCATAGGGACAACCTGCGCATATCCTCCTCCTGCTGCTCCTCCCTTAATACCAAAACAAGGTCCAAGTGATGGCTCTCGGAGTGTGACAATTGTCTTCTTATCTAGCTTATTTAAAGCCTGTGCAAGTCCAATACTAGTCGTTGTCTTGCCCTCTCCCGCAGGAGTTGGATTAATCGCTGTCACAAGCACAAGCTTTCCATCCTTCTTATCCTCAATGGATTTTAAAAACTCGTCCGATAATTTTGCCTTATATTTTCCATAAAGCTCTAAATCATCTTCTTTGATTCCAATTGAAGCTGCAACTTCTGTAATTGGACGTTTTGGTGCTTCCTGTGCGATTTGAATATCAGATTTCATATGCTTCTCTCCTTTTCATTATGATTTTCTATGTATTTTTCTAGTTCCTCTTGCGACATTAATACCTTTCTCGGCTTTGTCCCCTCCTCTGGTCCGACAACGCCAGCTTGTGCAAGCTGGTCCATAATTCTCGCCGCCCGGTTAAAGCCGATTTTGAACATTCTTTGCAGCATTCCAATCGACGCCTTATCCTTCTCTACAATAAACTTGGCCGCATCTATGAAATACTCATCCCTGTCCTCATTCTCCTTTGCCATATTGGCCGATTTTTCTATCTGTTCCAATATCTCATTATTCTCAGACTCTTTTTCTTTTTGCTCGAGCTGATTTTTCAAAAACTCTACAACCTCATTGACTTCCTCGTCAGATACCATAGCTCCCTGCACTCTGGCTGGTTTTTGATATCCCGACGGATAAAAGAGCATATCACCCTTTCCAAGAAGCTTCTCGGCACCATTCATATCAATAATCGTTCTCGAATCCACTCCTGATGATACTGCAAATGCAATTCTAGACGGCACATTTGCCTTAATTAATCCCGTGATGACATTAACCGACGGTCTCTGCGTCGCAATGACAAGGTGAATTCCCGCCGCTCTCGCAAGCTGAGATAATCGGACAATCGCATCCTCAACCTCTCCCGGAGCTACCATCATTAAATCCGCCAACTCGTCGATAATAATGACAATCTGCGCCATTTTTTCTAAATCTTTTGCCTTTTCCTTGCTCTGCTTTTCTATCTCTTCTACTTTTTGGTTATAGCCTTCTAGATTTCTCACTCCATATTCTGCGAACTTTTTATATCGGTCCGTCATCTCCATAACCGCCCAATTTAACGCACTCGACGCCTTCTTTGGGTCTGTGACAACTGGAATGAGCAAATGAGGAATCCCGTTATAAGTACTAAGCTCCACCACCTTCGGGTCAATCATAATCAACTTCACCTCATCTGGCGTGGCTTTATACAATAAACTGATAATCAGCGTATTGATACAGACAGACTTTCCTGAGCCTGTCGCTCCAGCGATAAGCAAATGTGGCATCTTTGCGATATCCGCAATAACAGGTTTTCCTGAGATATCCTTTCCCACTGCAAAGGCAAGTTTGGATGGAAACTTTACAAAAGCCTCGCTCTCAATAATATCTCTGCATTTTACCACTGTATTTTCTTTATTTGGGACTTCAATTCCAATCGCCGCCTTTCCTGGAATTGGCGCCTCAATTCGGATATCTGACGCTGCAAGATTCAGCTTAATATCGTCTGTCAACCCTAAAATCTTGCTCACCTTCACTCCGGTCTCAGGCTGCATCTCATACCTGGTGACAGCTGGTCCACAGCTCACATCGGTCATCGTGACATTAACCCCGAAATCCTCCAATGTCTGCTGGAGCTTTGCAGCCGTCTCTCTTTGTTCTTTTTCTGTTTTCTTAACACCTCTTTTTTTACCCCCATCCAGAAGAGAAATCGGTGGAAATACATAAGTCTTTTTCTCTTCCTCTTCCCTATCTTGTATCTCCTTTGAGACATCCTCCACAGTTTCTGTCTCCTCCGTTTTCTTTCTCCTTTTGGATGCGGTTTTTTTCTTTGCATTTTCTGGTCTTATCTCTTCTTCTATCTCTTTTTTCGTTCCAAGACTATTTGCCATCATCTCATCAAAATCAAAATTCAGCTGCTCATAGTCTGAATTTAAATCAGTATGAAAATGAAAAACAGGGTCTTGTTTTTCTACTATATCACCTTTTCCTTTCATTGGAAAGATGGAATTATCAGAATTTTCTTCTTTTTCTCTCTCCCCGTCTTTTCCATACAGTAAAAAGTTTTTCAACTCATTTGTCTTTTGAACAAGAGCACTCTCCTTTTTGGTATTTTCCTTTTCCTCTGCTGCCACTTTTTTTGTCGTCTTTGTTTTCTTTTTCTCTGTTTTTCTCTTAACTGGCTCTCTCACTTCTATATCTGCCATAGAAAACTCCTCTTTTAGCATCTGAACTCCCTGTAGAAGAGAGCGCTCTGTAATAAAAATAATACAAATCAAGATAACTAAAATAACAATAATTACAGCGACAATCTTACCGACTGAATTTACGAGACAGTACGATATCAGCCCTCCAATTAAACCTCCACCCGAGTGATTCTCGGAGGCATATCGATAATACCCTAAAATTCCAAGTTCCAACTTCTCATCGGCATCCACGCAAATCTGTGCCAATGTCGCAAGCATGGAAAATAAGACAAATAAAGATACGGATTTGCGAATAGAAATCGCACTACATCTATTTGAAATTAAAAGTCCTGATATTGCAATTCCAAGAACTGGCACAAAATATTGGACAGCTCCAAAAATTCCAAAGAAAAAAGAACTAACCCACTCTCCAAGCCTACCGCCGAGATGAAAATTACTAAGCATTAAAATAATAAATACTCCGACACAGATAATAAACTTAATTTCTGCCGTCAGCGGATTCTCTTCTCGACTTTTTGTCGTCTTTGGAGGAGTTTTTCGAGTACTTCGAGTATTTCTCGTTGTTTTTTTTCTCGTTGTTGTAGCCATAGCATTACTCCTTTTTAAACATACTGTTTTTATTGTACTATAAGTTACTCTCGACATGCAACCTAAATTTTTATGAAAAAAAGACAGGCATTCGCATACCCATCTTCTTTCGTTTTTCTTATTCCTCTGACCCTATCAACTCATAAAGCTTATGAAGCGCCTCCTTTATTCCGCCGACTTCATTCAAAATTCCTGCTCTGACAGCCTCCTCGCCTACGAGAACGGTTCCCACATCTCTTGTGAGCATCCCCGTCTCCATCATAAGCTCCTCGATTCTCACAGCATTAATATTGACCGCATGGTCAGATAAAAAACCGACAATTCTATCTTGAATCATCTTAAAATAATTATATGTCGGTTGTGCCCCAATTACCATCCCATTCATGCGAACCGGATGAATAATTACAGTCGCAGTCGGAACAATATAAGAATAATCGGTCGAGACAGCGAGTGGCAGAGCAATCGAGTGGCTATCTCCGATAACGAGAGAGACCGTCGGTTTACTAAGAGAAGCTATCATCTCTGCGAGAGCCAATCCAGCAGAACAATCTCCGCCGATTGAATTGACAATTAATAATAGACCATCTATATTGGTATCATTCTCAATCAGGGCGAGCTTTGGCAAAAGATGCTCATACTTTGTCGTCTTGCTGTTAGATGAGAGATTTTCATGTCCCTCAATCTCGCCGATAACTGTCATTAACTGAATCCGTCTCCTGCCCTCAAGCAACGCCTGGCCATATTCTTTTATCTGTTCTCCCTGTATTTCTTGTTTTTCCAAATTATTTGACATACTATAGGACTCCTTTTCTAGCATTCTCTCTATAGTATGTCCCAGCTTTATTTTTTTAATCCCTGTGAAAAATCACTGCTATCTAGAACAATCGTAAAAGGTCCGTCGTTGATAATCTCCACCTTCATATCTGCTCCAAACTCGCCGTGCGCCACTTTTTTGGCTCTCTCTTGGCATTTTTCAAGAAAATACTCATAGAGAGCCTTCGCATGTTCTGGAGCTCCAGCCTTTGTAAAGCTTGGTCTTCTTCCCTTTCTGCAATCCGCATAAAGGGTAAACTGAGACACAACTAAAACCTCTCCGTCGATATCTTCTATCGATTTATTCGTCTTGCCGTTCTCATCTTCAAAGATGCGAAGTCCAAATACCTTATCGACGAAGCGTTCTACTTCCGCCTCGTCGTCCTCGTCACAAACTCCGAGTAAAATGACATAGCCCTTCTTGATTGCTCCCACCGTTTCTCCCTCGATAGTCACAGAGCCTCTTATTACTCTTTGAATTACAACTCTCATCTTATAATGCCTCTAACGCCTGATCGATATCTGCGATAATATCATCCACATCCTCCAAACCGACACTGAAACGGATTAATTCTGGTCCAATTCCTGCCTCGACAAGCTGCTCATCCGTCAGCTGTCTATGCGTTGTGCTAGCTGGATGGAGAACTCCTGTTCTTGCATCTGCGACATGGACAACAATGGCAGCTAATTTTAAATTATCCATAAACTTCATAGCAGCCTCTCTGCCGCCCTTCACACCGAAAGAAATGACTCCACATGTTCCATTTGGCATATATTTCTTCGCCATCTCGTAATATTTATTGCCCTCCATCGATGGATAATTTACCCAAGTGATTTTGTCATTCTGTTTTAAGTACTCAGCCACCTTTGTCGCATTCTCGCAGTGACGCTCCATACGAAGAGCGAGAGTCTCTAAGCCTAAATTTAATAAAAATGCATTATTCGGACTTGGAGTTGTTCCCATATCTCTCATAAGCTGAACTCTCGCCTTTGTAATATAGGCAGCCGCTCCAAATGTCTCTGTGTAGATAATTCCGTGATAGGATTCATCTGGTGTGCTAAGTCCCGGGAACTTTCCATTATTCCAGTCAAAATTTCCGCCATCCACGATAACACCGCCAAGAGCAACCGCATGTCCATCCATATATTTTGATGTGGAATGCACGACAATATTCGCTCCATGCTCAAACGGACGACAATTGATTGGAGTTGCAAAAGTATTATCGACAATCAATGGAACACCGTGCGCATGGGCAGCGTCCGCATACATCTCGATATCTGGAATCTCCAAAGCCGGATTCGATAAACTCTCGATAAATACAGCTCTTGTATTCTCTTGAAACTTCTTGTCAAGCTCATCTCTCTTGATATCTGTAGGGACAAAAGTAACCTCGATACCGAGCTTTTTAAATGTGACGGCAAATAAATTCACCGTTCCTCCGTAGATGGCATTACTTACAACGATATGGTCACCGCTCTCACATATATTCAAGACAGCAAGCATCGATGCCGCCTGTCCAGCGGAGGTACATAATGCTCCCACGCCTCCCTCTAAGTCTGCGATTTTCTTCTCGACTGCATCTACCGTCGGATTAGCTAATCTTGTATAAAAAAAACCTTCCTCCTCAAGGTCAAATAATTTTCCAACCTGCTCGCCAGATGTATATCGATATGTTGTACTCTGCGCAATTGGCACGACTCTAGGCTCGCCGTTCTTTGGGTCATAACCTGACTGAATGCATTTTGTATTAATTTTATACTGACTCATTTTCTTTCCTCCTAAACTTTATCTTTTATGCAGATGACGATTGCAAAGATACCAAACTATAGCAATCGACTTTTAATCAGTGTATCATAAACTATGAAAAAAAGAAAGAGCCTAAAACAATCGTTTTAGACCCTCTATCTCTTCTATCTTTTCAGATACCGCTTCCTATCCGCAAGACCTTTTATTATTTTCTTAATCCTAATTTCTCGATTAATGCTCTGTATCTTGTAATGTCAATCTTCTTTAAGTAAGCAAGTAATCTTCTTCTTTGACCAACCATCTTTAAAAGACCTCTTCTTGAATGGTAATCCTTTGGATGCATCTGGAAATGATCCTGAAGGTCTCTAATTCTAGCTGTCAATAATGCAATCTGAACCTCCGGTGAACCTGTATCTCCCTCTGTTCTACCGTATTCTTTCATAATCTCTACTTTTTGTTCTGCTGAAATCATGTCTTTTCCTCCTAATTAATAATTAAAATCAAAATAGCTGAGCTTTCCAATCACTAGGAAATAGGTTGGAGTTTCCACTCTCTTGGTGATGGTTTTTTACTCACTGTTCTTGAGTATAGCATACTCCCATTTAAATGTAAAGAATAAATTTTACCATTTTCACGCTAACTTTAACTTCTCCAATAAATCTGAAAAATATTCCGGAAGCGGAGCCTCAAATTCCATATACTCCTTCTTTGTCGGATGAATAAATCCTAGTACCCCCGCATGTAGGCATTGTCCCTCAAGAGAGTACGGCTGGGAACTTGGACCGTAAATCTTATCTCCAAGAAGCGGATGATGGATACTCGCCATATGCACACGTATCTGATGTGTTCTTCCCGTCTCAAGCTGGCATTCTATATATGTCATCTGCTTTTTCAATTGCTCCAAAATATGATAATATGTCACTGCCCGCTTCCCATCTTGGACTATAGCCATCTTTTTTCTATCCTTCTTACTTCTCCCAATCGGCTTATCGACGACGCCATCCTCCTTCAAGTTTCCCATCACAATCGCCCGATATTTTCTCGTAATACTATGCTCTTTTAGCTGCTCAGCTAAGGAGCGATGTGCCCTGTCATTCTTACAGACGACTAGTACTCCTGTTGTGTCTTTGTCTATTCGATGCACAATCCCAGGACGCATCACACCGTTAATACCAGAGAGCTGGTCTTTGCAGTGGTACAAAAGTCCATTGACCAAAGTATGCTCATAGCGTCCAGCGCAAGGATGTACCACCATATCTTTGGGCTTATTAACCAAAATGATATCCTCATCCTCGTACAAAATATCAAGCTCCATCTTCTCTGGCTTTATCTCAAGCTCCTTTAGCGGAGGAAGCCAAAATACAACCTCCTCTCCCGCCGACAGCTTATAATTCGCTTTTACTTGTCTTTTATTTACAAAGGCATTTCCTTCTTTTATTAGCTTTTGGATATAAGAGCGAGATAAATCAGACATCTCCTCCGATAAAAACTTATCTACTCTTATACTCTCCTCATCCTCGAATACAAACTGATATGGTATCATAACTTCCTCACTTTCATCGCAAAAACTCAAAATCCTCATCTTTATAATAAAATAAAACGAGAAAGAAAAGCAAAAAAGCTGCAATGGTCACATAGCAGTCTGCCACATTAAAAATAGGAAAGTTAATCCATTTAAAATATAAAAAATCTACCACATACTGCTGTCTCACTCTGTCAATCATATTTCCAATTGCGCCTGAGCATATCATCACGCCGACGATATAAAGAGGAATATACTTTTTCTCACTCGGCATTTTATAAAATATATAACATATAATAATCAAAAATACAATCGTGAGCAAAAGTAAAAATATCTGTCTTCCCTGCAACATTCCAAATGCCGCCCCGCGGTTTTCAAGATAGTGAAGTTCAAACACATCTTCGATGAGAACAAAGGGCTCCTTACCTTTTAGGTATAAGCTCGCAAGATGCTTTGTCCATTGGTCAAAGATTACAAGGAGAAAAAAACTGAGCATGGAAATGATTCGATATTTTTTCATATCTCTTTTTGCTGCATCAAAATTGCATTTTCCATTTCCTCTTCTGTCACATCTTTTTTGATGCATGCCTCTCCTATTTTATTGAGTAAAATGAATTTAATAATGCCGTGTTCCATCTTTTTATCTAGTTTTGTCGTGTCAATAATCTCCTTCGCTGAGAACTCTCTTGGAAAGGCTGGAAATTCAAAATAATCTAACCACTCTTTTAGCTCATCATACTGCTCTTTTGTCATATTCTTTCTTTGCAGTGATATATTGCAGGCAACTAATATACCAAGTCCGACACATTCTCCGTGAAGATAAGAAAAATTCATTAATTTCTCCACCGCATGTCCTATCGTATGTCCAAAATTCAATAATGCTCTCTCTCCGTGCTCTTTTGGGTCTCTCTCCACGACGCCTCTCTTAATATCGCAGCTTCGATAAATCATATCAATCAATGTCTGTTCATCTAACGCCTTAATCTCTTCTTTTTTTGTGAGTAACCATCGATAGTACGACTCATCTTTAATCAATCCATGCTTAATAATCTCTCCAAGACCAGAATAATACTCTCTCTTTGATAATGTATTTAATGTCTTGATATTAATATAGACAAGTTTTGGTTGATGAAAAGCCCCGACCATATTTTTGTAGGAGAGATAGTCGACTCCAGTCTTTCCACCGATACTGCTGTCTACCTGAGATAATAAACTAGTCGGAACCTGAATAAACTCAATCCCTCTTAGATAAGTTGCCGCCGCAAATCCTGTCAGATCCCCGACAACGCCTCCTCCGAGTGCAATAAGCAAATCCTTCCTGTCAAACTTATGGACAATCAAAAACTCATACAGTTTATTTACTGTGCTTAAATTTTTACTCTGCTCTCCTGCCTCAAAGACAAAGGAGTGAGTCTCTTTCGCTAATTTTTCAAATTTATCCCTCAAAATAGGCTCATAATGCACTGCCACCCTCGTCTCAGATACGATGCAAACTCTTCTATCTTCCAGATGAAAATCTCTTAATGCCAGCTCCAATCCATCAAATGAATTGGTCAAAATAATAGGATAAATCGGATTCCCATTCTCATGAACAATTAATTTCTTCTCTATCATAATCATCTACCATTCCTTTAATCGTTAATTATATTTCTTCAACAAAACATAATGTCTTCCCTTTTTAGAAGTATTTCCCCTCTCAAAAAAAATAAACTTTCCATAACCGCGAACGGATATGATATCGCCCTCACAAAGAACGGTCGCAGGACTGATACAAAGCTTACTATTTTTATATACTTTTTTCATTTTAATATAGTCACTGCTCTCTTTTCTGGACATTCGGAAAGCCAAACTCAATAATGCGTCCAGCCGGAAAGAGGACACAAAACCACTGACATCGAGAAATGAGGGTTTTCTCTCTATCTCATCCTCCTCCAAATGGACGCTGATATTCGTATGTTTTACCTGATACAGTTCCTGCTCGATAAATGAGGCCATCGACTCATGCACATACACATAGGCGGTATTTTCCTCAACTAAGATATCCCCTATTATCTTTCGCTCTATTCCAAGCCCGAGCAGAGAACCCAAGAAATCCCTATGGCTAAGTTTTTCGGCAAATTTTAGGTTTAGCGGCTCAATCCGAAGTAAAACAATCGGAGGCGATACTTTATAGCCAAACTGTTCTTCCGAACCAAAAATCGCTATCTTTCTCTCAGCAAAAGCATATCCTCCCCATAATTTCTTGTCTATAAAACTAAGAGCAGGCATGTTTTGTTCCAAAATATCCTGCTCTTCTAAATCAAGAAAATATGTAAACATATATCGATTTTCTTCATAGGATTTTATAGCCAGTTCTTTTATATGACTTAAAAAATTCTCTTTTGATTTCATCATTAATATCTATCAAACTTTGGGGAGATACTGCCGTTTGCCAATCTATTTTTCAAATCGCCTGTAATCTCGACATCCTTTGGAGCTAAAATGAAAATATTATCGTTCACACCTTCTAATTTGCCGTCGAGCGCATAGCTTGCACCACTGATGCAGTCTATAATTCTCTGCGCAACGTCCACATTCAATCCCTCTAAATTCACGACTACGATTTTATTCTCCTTTAATAAATCAATCATCGCTCTTACTTCTTCAAATTCCTGTGCTCTAACTACTTTTACCATCTCGCCACCTCTATCTACGGAAGGCACATCACGATTCGTTTTATAAGAAGTGATATTCGTTCTTCTCACTGTCTCCCGAACCGGCACGGCTTTCTCCTCTTCCTCTTCCTCTTGTACTTGCTTTTCCTCTGCTCTTCTTGCAAAGAAGTTTCTCATCTTCGGTTCCTCCTCTGTGTCAGGTTCCTCCTCTGTCACATCAGGTTCTTCCTCCTCTTCTTCCTCGCCGTCAAAAAACTCTTCTTCATACTCTTCTTCATCATTAAGCTTCATAAAATTTAGTAGCTTATCTGTTACTTTACTCATATCTATCCTCCGCTAAATCTTATAATTTCTCTCGCCAAAAATTCCTGTTCCAACACGAATCATCGTCGCACCCTCCTCAATGGCTACTTGATAATCTCCCGTCATTCCCATTGATAAAGTGTCCATAATTACATTATTAATGCTTTTTTGCTTTATGTCAACATATAATTGGTATAAATTTTTAAAATGTACTCTATTTTCCTCTGGATTTGTCACAAAAGGTGCTATTGTCATAAGACCTCTTATCTGAATTCCTTCCATATCCTTTATCTTTTCTATCAATGGAAGTACTTCTTCTTTTTCGAGTCCAAATTTCGTATCTTCTCTCGCTATATTAACCTGCAATAAAATTGGAACTACTGTATTTTTCTTTTTTGCCTCTTTATTAATTTGCTCAGCTAGCTTATAGGAATCCACAGAGTGAATTAAGGCGACTTTATCCACCACATATTTTACCTTATTTGTCTGCAAATGTCCAATCAAATGCCAATTTACTGGGCGAGAAATTTTTTCGTACTTATCACAGAGCTCTTGAACCTTATTTTCTCCAAAATCAATGACATTTTCTTCCAAAATTTCTTCGATATCTTCAATAGGCTTTGTCTTGCTCACAGCAATTAAAGTCACCTCTTCTCTCTTTCTCCCCGCTCTATCACAGGCTTTTTGTATATTCTCCTCTACTTTTTTTAAATTTTCTTTTAACATGCATATTGCCTCCTTAATAAATAAGCTGATTTTCCTCGATTGTATCTGAATTTAAAACAATACGGTCATAAGCCGAGATGCTTCCTGTCATATTATTGTCCACAATACAGTATTCTGTATTTTCTTTCTTAATTGTGACAGGCTTAAAATTAGCATAGCCCCTATTGACACAGTATACTCCCTTTAACTTCGTCTTCTTCTCTAACAGATACGTATCATCCCCATCTGCAAGCGCCAAAATCGTGCCTTGTTTTACTTCATCCGCTGGAATATAGCAGTAATCCTCATCCTCTGTTCCTATACTTAACGTAATCTCCTGCTTCTTTGACTTTCCATCCGCTGAATTAGCTAAAAACTTTGAGGAGCTTGTACTCGTGCTCTGTTTATACTTAAGAGGAACTCGATAATATTCTTTCTCCACTAATGCAGTATTTGGAATCTTTAGTCCCTCCTGCGAATTTAATTGTATCTCTACATCTAAAAATCGGTCATTGACATAGCGCACCATATACGAGCTTAAAGAAATAACAAGATATGCCTTTCCATTTTTCTCCATAAAACTCGTTTTCTGAGACGGAATCAGTAAATTATCCTTCTTAATCAATAAATTAAACGTCTTATTCTCTTTCATCTTCTCATAGTTTTCTGTGGAGAGCGGAAGTACAAGCTGCCACTCATTATTCTTTACAATTCGATAGATATAATCCCCTTTCTTTACCTTCTTGTCTGTCTTTAACTCTGTCTGTTCATACTCACCAAGGTCAAAGCTTTTTTCATTAATCAGCTTTGCTGTCATATACTCATATCCATCTCTTATAAAAGTTACTATGCCACTCGACTTACTATACCCCTTCTGGAAACATTTCGCTCCAAGTTTTTGCTGGAGCTCATCCATATTCTCCTTTAAAATACTGCTTCCAATCTCACTCGCTGTGTTTTCCAAATCGTATTTTAGAAGATAAATATCATCGAACGTCGTATCCGTCGCTTCTTTTTTATACTGATAAATCTCATCTTCCATCTTAGAATACTCCAGCTGGTTAAGCGCATCTTCCTCATCTACCATTTCTTTTACATATTCATTTACTTTTCCAGTCTCGTCGGCACTGTACACAAGACCTCCGCTTTTTATTCTCTCTCCTGCTCCCACATAATAACTGATATATCCATCATACTCTGACTCTACCAAGCTCTCCTCTCGAATTGCGATTGCCTTTCCCGAAAACTTCTCACTGATTTCACTTTCAGGAACTCTATATATCGTCAGCGTATCTTTTCTCAAATAAATAAAAACATTTGCCACTACGTAGATAAAAATCATGAGAAATATAATCACTCCGATATTAACAGAGAATTTTCTCCTTGATTTCAACTTAATTATCTTAGATTTCCCTGGCATTTTTACCATCCTCCAGTTTTTTTAATGCTGCGCCATATAAATAATGAAACTCTTTCCCCTGATATAAATCCTCTTCTCGCATTTTTTGTTCTAGTTGCTCTCTCAACTTCCACCAGCTTGTATCCCAGTTTGAAAATACTGCATACTCACTCGGCACTCTGCTAAATAATCTCTCAACAACAATATCTGGACGCAGTAAGGTCAAAAATTGTATGACTCTATCTATGTATTCCTCCTTACTACATAAAGTTATTGTACCATTTTCATATTGTTCGTACAATACTGTTTTTTTCGGAATATAAAGAGAGTGTAATTTTACAATATGAATCGGGAGAGCCGATAAAATCTTTGCTCCCTCCCTCGCATCCTCCATCGTATCCCACGGAAGATTCAAAATCATATGTACACAGACTGGAAACTGATAAGAAGAAATAAAAAGCACGGCATCGATAAACTCTGCCAGCCCATGTCCCCGATTTATCTTCTCCAAGCTGTGATAATTGACTGTCTGCAATCCAAGCTCTATTGTAATACAAATTCCATACTGCTGTTGTATTTTTTTTAAAACTTCCAGATAATCTTTTTGAATACAATCTGGTCTAGTCGATATGCTAATCTCCACAATATCCTCAAATCTCGCCGCTTCCTCCACGTATTTTTTAAACTGCTCCAAGGGCAAAAATGTATTCGTAAAATTTTGAAAATAGGCGATAAACTTTTTGGCGTGATATTTTTTCTCTATCTTCTCTCTCGTCTGGCTTAGCTGCTCCCTGACAGAGGTCTCACTGGAAACTCCCTCAAATCCGGTTCCAACCTCCGAGCAAAAGCTACAGCCCCTCCCATCCACTCTATTTGGACAGCTGACTGGTATCTTAACTGGTAGTTTATATACTTTTTCTCCGTATTTCTCTCTCAAATAGCTTGAGTAAGTCCTATATAATTCACTCATTTCTCTCTCCTAGACTGAAATCCCCTTTCCTAATCATATCGCATTCTATTGTATAGGGAATTTCAAAATTTTTCAAGAATAAACTGTGTAAGTTCTGTGAAAAGGAAAAGACTGTCTCAAAAGTTCTCCTCTTTTGAAACAGTCTTTTTCTTTTTCTATTCATTTGTCCGAAAAGCGTTCTGTACAAAAACGCAACTTCACATACCGCTATTCTTAACTATAAAGAAACTGATACGAGAGATTGAAGATCCTCTGGCAAATCTTCTTTATCAATGGATGCACTGATAACAAAATCTACTTGGAACTCCTCAGAAATTTCCTGTAATTTCTTGATTGTTGGCTCTAAATTACCGTCAATCTTAGCAATCGTCAGGAAACTATCTAAATAAATCTTATCTAAATCGTGATCCTGAGATACAATTCCTGCTATGAATCCGAGGAACATATCACAATTTGAAATCTTATAATCTGGAACAACAATAAGACGAATACGATTACTCAATTCATACATATGCTTATTGTTTTTATCAAGATAAACGATTGTACCATGTGTCAACTTAATATCATCGTTTACCTTCTGAATTAAAATTTTTGTTTTTCCCTTTCCTTTTACTCCTGAAATAATCTCTACCATACAGTTGTCCTCCTTATTGTTCTCATATGTCATATCGGTCTTGACATCCCCAGGTAAAAACGGGGATTTCCAGTTCTCCTCTTAGCTTCAAGGAGCCATCCTCCTCGCTATCTGAGAGGTCACCTCTTACTTTATTATTATAGTGTATTTTGACTAAAATAACAACTATTTTTTGCTCGTTTTTGATATTAATTCTGACATATCACGGTATAGGTCATCTTTATCGTCTGCACCGAGCACGACAGTTATCAGTTCATCCTCATCTTCATTCTTCGTGAGGACAATAAGACAAGAGCCTGCCGCATCTGTCGTACCTGTCTTTCCTCCAATCATCTTAACTCCTTCTGGAAGCTCTCTCTCTCCCGTCAGATATTGATTGGAGCTTTCCATATCCAATACCCTCTCGTCTCCGTCTGCATCCTCATAGACAAACTCACATTCCGATTGACTGACTACCTCTATAAACTTATCATAAGTACATGCCTTTCTAAAAATCAGATAAAGGTCATACGGGGTTGTATAATGGTCTTTTTCATGTAAACCATGAGAATTAGAAAAATGTGTCCCTGTCGCCCCAAGCTTTTTTGCCTCCTCATTCATCATATCGACAAACGCCTCCTCGGAGCCCGCCACATGTTTTGCCAAAACAATCGCCGCATCATTGGTCGAGTGTACCAACAAAGCGTTAAGCAATTGGTCCACCGTCGCCTTATACCCCTTCTTTAATCCAAGCTTTACCGCGTCATCTTCCTTAAATGAAATATTCTCATCTACGGTCACGACATCGTCCAAATCTGCATTCTCTAAGACGACTATCGCTGTCATGACTTTTGTAATACTTGCTGGATATACCTTTTTAAATGCTTTATATTTTTGCAAGACCTCCTCTGTATCTAAATCGATACAGAGGGCTCCGTGCAAGTCTTTTCTTTTGTATTTTTTATCTGTCTGCTCGTCCTTCGATATTACGACTAAGTCCTTCGCCATACCGTTTACTTTACTTCCGTATTGTAATGAATCATCTTCCTCATACACAGTCTCATACGCATCATCATACGTAAAAAAAGAGGTCACTGAGGATAAAGACGATAAAGAGGAATCACATCCCGTCAGAGAAAACGAGGATAATAATACTCCCATCATTAAATATACTATCTTTTTCTTCATGTTAAAATTCCTTATTTATACATCTCTCTCCAGCCCAAATCTCCTCTATCTAACGCCTTCACAAGTAGCTCCGCTGTTGCTAAGTTTGTCGCAACTGGAATATTGTGAACATCACATAGACGAAGAATATTAAAAATATCTGGCTCATGTTTTTTTGGTTTCTGAGGGTCTCTTAAGAAAATTACCATATCAATCAAGTTATTTTCAATTTCAGATGCAAGCTGCTGCTGTCCACCTAGATGACCAGCCAAGTATTTATGTACATCTAAATTGGTTACTTCCTCAATTAATCTTCCTGTCGTTGCAGTAGCACAAAGTGTGTGCTTATTCAAAATACCCCTGTACGCAATACAAAAATTTTGCATTAATTTCTTCTTTGCATCGTGTGCGATTAAACCTATTGTCATTTTCTTCCTCCTAACGTCTTCTTTGCAAACTAATATTTAACACTACACCTATCCCCATCATGTTACTGATTAACGAGGTCAACCCGTAGCTCAAAAACGGCAACGGCAGCCCCGTATTTGGCAATAACGCAGTGGCAACACCGATATTAATAAACGACTGAAAACATACAAGCGCAGCCATCCCTGTCGCAATCAATTTCCCAGAGATATCTCTCGCTCTTCTTGCCACTACTATACATTGTAACACTATTAAGGCTAAAAATGCAATAACAATAACACTGCCAATAAAACCTACGGATTCTCCCACCACTGAGAAAATAAAATCTGTCTGCTGCTCGGAAATCAACCCGGTACTGCTTCCCTTTATATCAGAGCTGCCAAATAAACCTTTTCCAAATAATCTTCCAGAACCAATCGCCATAATCGAATTATTTTGCTGATAACCAGAGCTATCTACATAATTTTGCGGATGTAAAAATGTCATCACCCTCGTCAGCTGATACGGCTTTAATAATTTCTGCCCTGGAGTTTGTATATACCAAAAGGCCGCTCCCATAACTGGAATAATAATAAGCAATGTATTGCGAATAAACTTCAGACTAATTCCTCCCACAAATATCATAGCCGTCAAAATACAAACAATATCAATCGTTGTGGACAAATCTGGTTCTGTCACAATAAGTATGATTGGGACAGCGCAAAACAAAAATAATTTTATCCACATAGATAGCTCGCCAATCTCTCTTCGGTGGGCATCTATATAAGACGCCACGAATAAAATAATTAATATTTTGGCAAACTCAGACGGCTGAAAGGTAATCACCTTTAAATCTATCCATCTCTTGGAGCCATTTACTTCCTTTCCAATGATCAATACCATCACTAATAAAAGATTTAATAATCCGTAGATTGCCCAGTACCAGTCACATATTTTATGGTAATCGATAAAAGAAAGGATAATCATCAAAATCGTTCCCACAATTAATCCTAAAATCTGCTTTCCGGTAAAGCTGCTGTCTGCACAGTGAATACATATCACCCCAAAACAACATATGGCAAATACAATGATGGCTAAAAACAAATTATAATTTTCCCAATTATATCTTTTGACATCGATATATCTTCTTAAATTCTTTTGGATTTTACTATTATTTTTCCTCATATCGCAATGTCCTTCTAATACTCTTTTTTGAAAAGTCTTCTCACTCGGTACAAAAGATTTTCCCTCTCTAAATCCAGAAATGGAATATCCTCTCCTAAAATTCTTCCACATATATTCATATAGGCTGTCCCAGCCTTTGAGTAGGAACCAACTAGCGGCTCACCTTCGTTGGACGCAACTACAATATTCTCGTCATCTGGAACAATTCCCAATAAATCTATCGCCAAAATATCAAGAACATCCTCCACCGACATCATATCTCCTCTTTTTACCATATTCACTCGAATTTTATTTACAATAAGGGATATATCCTTTATCTCACTTGCCTCCAACAGGCCGATAATTCGGTCCGCATCTCGGATGGCCGAAACTTCCGGTGTCGTGACGATAATGGCGGATGTGGCTCCAGCGATCGCATTTTGAAATCCTCTCTCGATTCCCGCTGGACAATCCAGTATAATATATTCAAATTCCTCTTTCAGCTCCTCGATTAATTTCTTCATCTGCTCCGGGGTAACTGCGGTCTTATCCCTCGTCTGAGCAGACGGCATGAGGGAGAGATTTGGATATCTCTTATCCTTTATCAGCGCCTGTCTCATACGGCAATTGCTCTCCACGACATCTACCAAATTATAGACGATGCGATTTTCCAATCCCATGACTACATCCAAATTGCGAAGCCCGATATCTGTATCGACTAAAACAACCTTTTTTCCCATTTTTGCAAGTCCAGCCCCTATATTGGCTGTAGTAGTTGTCTTTCCAACGCCACCCTTACCAGATGTAATTACAATGACCTCACTCATTTTTATTCCTCCAATACTGCCTTTCTACTATAAAATTCTTATTTTACGATTTGCAACTCTTCCTCGCTCATAAACTTATAAGAAATAACTTTGTCCTCTCTTATATATGATATCTGGATGTCTTTTCTAATAACTCCATGCGAATAGAGCCTTTCTCTACAAAAGCAAATTGTGGTTTTATTTGATTGTCATCGCTTGGTGCCTTCTTCGGAATTTTTCTCTTTTTTTCATATAAATGTATCTTCCCTATGCGAAGCTGCGAGGGATTTAAATTAAGCGCCATAACAAAACATTGACTATGATTTGGATAGCCCGCAAAGACTACCCCCTCTACTTGTCCAATAACAAGAATATTCCCCCTTGCGCTCACAGATGCCCCCTTTTTGATATCCCCTAATAAGGTGATATTCCCCTTCACCTCTATGGATTGTCCTGCCGTCAAATTGCCCCGATAAAAATGGTTCTTCCAGGCAGGCAATTCCATAGAAGATACTTTTTGTATTTCTTTTTTTGTCTCTTTTATCTGAGTACTCAAATAGGTCTCCTGTTTTTTTTCATCCTCCACAATATAGGAGATATTTAGATTCGTCGTCTCCTTTATTGTCTCTATGACTAACCCTTTTTCCTCATTCGATAGTTTCCGACCCTCAAATTGAATCGTAACCTGACTACTTGCGTTAAAAAATCGATTGGACTCTCTGAACTTTGCCGCAATTTCTCTTCTTAGTAAAATAAAATCTAATTGTTCATCCAGTACAAGTACAAATCCATATTTGTTCCCCTTAATAATAACCGGACTACCCATGACTTCACCTCTTACTACTATGAAATTTTTGAGTCTTAATCGGCAGATATCGTGCCGCTCGTTGGTGATAACGCATTTTTACTCTTCTTTTCTTTTGAAGTAAGCAAATTAAAATAATATTTATAAAAGTCTTTTGTTGTCTCTGCCGCATAAGAAGATGTATAACCGTATGGTATCACTGTTGTAATCGATACTTCCGGCTTATTCGATGGAGCAAAAGACACAAAGAGTGAGTGATTTGCTCTCTTTTTATCCTCCTGTGCCGTACCAGTTTTTCCCGATACCTTTATCTTGAAATTTCCATATAAATTATGAACGGAGCTATCCTCTGAATGTGTCACTTGATACATGCCATTGTGAACTAAATTCCAAGCTGAATCTTTAATATCTAATTCTGTCTTTCTCTCCTCTTTGTTATTTTTCTGAATAGTCTCGCCTTTATTATCCTTTATCTTATCTATCAAGGTCAGACTATATAAATCACCTTTATTGGCGACAGCTGTCACATATCTAGAAATCTGTGTCGCTGTAAAGGCATTATTACTTTGTCCAATGGCCGCACGAATTGGGTCTTCAGTCGCTATATTTGGAGTCGCCTCTGGAATTTCTATTCCTGAGTTTTCATCAAATCCAAACATCGCCGCATATTTGTGAAGTAAATTTACTCCCTTTTTCGGCTGATACTTTCCATCTTGTGTAGACATTTTATAGCCTACATTATAAAAGAAATAGTTACAGGAAACTCCGATTGCCTTAGAGACATTGATTGTCCCGTGATTTTCTGGATAAATCCAGCATTTTGAGTACGGAGTTACTTTCTTAAAAATACCCTTCGTCTCAAACTTTGTCTTCCCGTTAATGATATTCTCTTGCAGCGCTGCGATACTAGTGAGCAGCTTAAACGTAGAGCCAGGTGCTTTTTTCTCTTGAGTTGCTCTATTATACAATGGTTTTGTCTGATTTTCAAGTAAAGATTCATAATATTTTGAATCAATATGGTTTGCCAGCTTATTATTATTATAACTTGGATATGTTACCAATGCCAGTACATTTCCAGTATCTGTATCTGTCACTACGACAGAACCCGAACATGGGTCTAAGGCAAGCTGGTCTGGCTTTATCTCCATTTTTTTAATCTTCTCTGAGATATAGCTGTACGCCCCGATAGAGCCTGACTCTAAATCCTCATAATCACTATCTCTCTCTACAACTCCCTGCTCCAATAGCAAGGAACAGATTTTTCTCCCTGATAACTCACTTGATTGTATCATAGCCTTATATAAAAGTTTGTCAAAGTCTGTCCTATCTTTTAATTCTTCTCTTATATAATCTACTAACGCCTCATATATCTCATTTGTACTATAATAATTGCCATCTAAATCCAAAGCGGAGATATCAATCCACTCTTTATTAATCGCATATTTCAAAAAATACTGTAAAGATTTCCTCTCCTCGCGCCATTTCTTGTAATTTTCATCCTCTGTATCAATTAATGTTTTATCGATAATTCCGTCTTCCGCCAAGAAATCATATACATACTGCATATATTCTTTCTTAGAACCCTCAAGCTCTCCTTGAACTGTGCTATCATTTTGCAACTGGTTCGTAATAAAGGATATTACTCGAGATTTCTTATCTTCTAACAAAGCCGCCACTTCTTTCTCCGTCTTGGACGCTTTCTTGGAGGAAATCTCATCGATATCTAGTACATTATTCTCAAAAAAGGCATTATATACATCCTCAATAGAAATCATAATATCTCCACTTGCATCTAAATCTGCCCTTGTTCTCTCTGTCAACTTCTCGAGTATAATTCCAGCCAATCTGCGCTCTAGCGTATCATAACAGTATTTTTGTAAATCAGCGTCAATCGTCAAGTAAATATCATTTCCCGCCTCTGCCTTTGTCTTTTGTGTTACTTGAAGCACTTTTCCCATGCTGTCAATATAGGCCTCTTGCTTTCCCTTTGTTCCTCTTAAATAAGATTCCATAGACTTTTCTAAGCCAGTCTTTCCGATTGTGTCATTGGCATCGTAGACTGTCTCCTTTTCATTCTCCTCCTCAAGCTCAGAATCAGAGATAGCGCCAGTATATCCTATAATATGAGAAAAATACTTACTATCATTATATACTCTAATCGAATCCGTTTTAATACTAATTCCTGTAAAATTTGTCTCATCTTCCTGAATTTCTACTAAAGATTCCTCACTGATATTGGATGCTATCTTTATCGGATTGGACTGGGAAAAACGGTTTAGATAAAGCATATAGCGAATATTCATAATCTTTAATGCCTCTTTTTTGGAGTAATCTTCGCTAATTTGGAACATTCCCGAATAACTATTATATCCTCCCTCCCCAGTTCTTAAAAATTGAAATACATCCTGCGCACTGCTCTTTAATAATTTATCTGCCTTCTTTTTATCCGAGCCACTTAGACTTTCATAATCCGATAATCCATATACCTCTTTTAAAAATTGCTTTTTTCTCGAGCCGCTCACTGTGAACTTAAGTGTTCCGTCATCCTTCATCTCGATAGGAAGTTCTGTTATAATCTCGTCTTTATTCTTCTCTAACTTTTTTATCAAGCGATAAATGACCTTATTCTTCTCCTCGTTCTCCGAGGTATTATTTTGCTCTGCCAACTCTGCAAACTTATCGGTATTCTCAAAATACACCGTATAAGATAATTTATCATAGGCGAGGGTCTTTCCGTTAGCGTCGTATATACTTCCTCGCGTTCCATTTACTACAATCTCTTTTTTTGTCTTATTCGTAAACTGTGAAGCATGAAATTCCCCCTCTACAATCTGCAAAACAAACAAACGATAGATAAGTGCCAAAAAAAGAAGTGCACATGCAAAAGTTAAAACTGCCATCCTATTTTCTAATAAATTGCTTACGGATTTTCTAAACTTTGAAAACATGCGGTGACCTCCTCTTCTTCTTTTTTCTCGTTATCCATTGATAAATTCTAAAAACTATCTGGTACATAATAAGTGAAATTATCACTGTATAAATTAATTCTGGTAAAATATTTTTTCTTAAATAGAAGAAAAAATTCCATTTTCTTTGCGGCAGGAAAAATATCAAATATGTCAAAATATGATAAATGCAATCATTCACAAATACGAGGATGAGAGGCAAAAAACTTGCCTCCGCAAAAAATAGTACATGAAAATATCCATTTATATATCCCAAAAACATATAGAAAAAAGCATAGACTCCCAATGCTCCTCCGTACATAAGGTCTATGAGAAGTCCACATAGGAACCCTGCAAGCATGGCTGGTATACTTCCATTTATGACAGCAATTGAGACGACCAATAAAAGAATAATATTGGGAACCGCTCCAAAGAAAGGAAAAAACGGAAATATAGACGTCTGAAGCAGAAAGCTAATAATAATCAATACTCCTATGATACCTATCTTTTTTGCCTCATCTTTCATACTTACTCTCCCTTTTTCTCTGTTGTATTCGTATTTTGGGTCTCAGTTTTGTTTGAGCTGCTACTGCTCTTTGTGGAACTACTTCCTTTTGAACTGCTTGTCGAGCTCCCTGTCTTTGAACTGCTTTTTGAGCTACTTGTCTTAGAACTGCTCTCTTTTGAGCCCCCCTCTGAATTTAACTCAGATTTTGTCTTCTTTATAATCAGTACTTCCTGTAAACTCTTAAAATCTACAACTGGCTCAAGCTTTGCAGTCTTAGACAGTTTTGAGTCATCTAATTGGATTTCCTTAATGGTTCCTATCGTCAATCCCGGCAAATACTTAGAACTTATATTCGAGGTTACAATCTTGTCTCCCTCTTTTACCTTTGCATTCTTATCGAGTTCTCCAATTCTAATATATCCTTGTTCTATTGTCTCCTCATTTCCACTCACCATACAAATATCGCCTGTCTTTAGCGCCATAGCACTGACATTACTCTCATCATTAATAATTGCCATAACCTGTGCGCTCTTACTCTGAACCCCGGTAACAATTCCAACAAGACCATCTCCCGAGAGAACATTCATTCCCTCCTCTATTCCGTCTTCTTCCCCCTTGTCAATGACAAGAGTGTGAAACCAGTTTCCAGGTCCTCTTCCGATGACATTGGCACCGACGGATGGATACTCACTGTACTCCTCGCTCATCTTCAAAAGCTCTCTAAGACGTTTTAGCTCCGTCTCTTCTTTCTCCATCTGACTCACCTTAGCGTCCAATTGCTCCACTTTTTCTCTTAGCTCGTCATTCTCTTTTTTTATATTTGCAATATTAGAGAGAAAGGAAATATGGTCTATAAACCAATTTCCTATCTGATTCACACCAGTCTGTACTGGAGTCATAGTCGAAGAAACGGAATTTCTCAGCGGTTTTACTGCTCCATCCGATTTTGAACTTAATGCAAATAAACTAACACAAAGTACTGTTCCAATAATAAGACATAGCTTCTTCGATGGTTTAAAATGATTTCTTCGATTCATCTTTTGCCTCCCTTATATTAGCTCATCAATTTATATCATCAAACGGCAAAATTAATTCTTTTAACTTAGCGTCTTCCATAATTTTTCCAAGTCCGAGCGCCACCGCTTTCTCCGGCTCTTCCATCGTATTAATCGTAAGCCCTGTATCCAGCTGTGCCAGCAAATTGAGATTCGTAAGCTTTGAGCCTCCACCGATAAAATAAATACCGTCATTGATAATATCTGCGGATAACTCAGGCGGTGTCTGCTCAAGCATAAACTTAATCGTATCCATAATTGTGCTTAAATACTCACGAATTGCGTTATATACAGTCTGGGAAGAAATCGTCATCTTCTTTGGAAGCCCTGTCATAACATCCCTTCCGACTACATCCATCATCGTCTCGTCATCAGACATAAACGCATTCCCAAGCTCTATCTTAATTTTCTCTGCTGTTTTTTTCCCACATAATAGCTGATTTTCTTTTCGGAGATACTGCACAATGGCCTCGTCAAATTTATTGCCTCCTATTTTTAAAACCGTGCTCGTCACAATTCCTCCGAGAGATAAAATAGAAATCTCCGTTGTATCTGCCCCGACATCCACAATCATCGTTCCCTTTGGCTCTAGTATATCGACACCGGCTCCGACAGCCCCTGCGACTGGCTTTTCTATCATCTTTATATTCTTGGCCTTTATACCGCAATTATACAATAAATCATAAAAAGCTCTCTTTTCCACCTCTGAAATACTAGACGGAATTGCGATTAAAACTTCCTTTCTCATCATGCTAAAAGCAGATACTTTCTTATCGTACTCTGCAATCATCAAATTTAAAATGTCTTCCATCGAAATACTGTCAGCGATAACTCCATTTTTCACTGGCTGTATTACGTTTATTTTCTTTGGAGTTTTCTCGTACATCTCGTACGCACGTTCCCCGTACGCAATAATCTTATCTTTGCCTTCCATCGCAATCATATTTTTTTGCTGCACGACAGATTGACTTCCCTTTAAGTAGATTTTAACTACATTGGTGCCAAGATCAACTCCATAAACCCTTTCTTGCATAATATTTCCCTTCCTTATATTAATCCTTTTTCCTTAAAACTAGTATAGCAATGTTCCCCTATAATAATATGGTCTGAGAGTGAAATCCCTATCATATCGGCTCCCTCTTGAAGCTTTTTTGTTATCCTCAAATCTTCTCCGCTCGGAGTCGGGTCTCCCGACGGATGATTATGTAATAAAATCATATGGACAGCCTTCGCATTCAACGCCTCAATAAAAATCTCTCTTGAGTTGCAAATCGACGCATTCACTGTTCCCACAGAGATAGTCGATTCCTTTATAAGACGGTGCTTTCCATCAAACAATAGAAGTCTTACTTCTTCTTTCTCCAAATGTCTCATAGATTCCATATAGGCATTCGCCACCTCCTTTGGAGAGTGAAACTGCTGCCTCGTATCCACGCTGGCCTTTGCGAGTCTTTTTGCAAGCTCCGCCACACATAAAATCTGTGTCGCCTTAACCTGCCCAATTCCTTTTAATTCTAGTAAATTCTCCATTGTCACATGATGAATCGAGAGAATTCCCTCATACTGTCCAGAAATAGAAAGTACTTGCCTTGCCAGCTCCACTGACTGACAATTTCTCGTGCCTGTGCGAATAATCACAGCCAATAATTCCGCGTCAGTGAGAGAATCCACCCCATGAATCTGACATTTCTCATACGGTCTCTCATTCTTTGGCAAATCTTTCATTCTTCGGTAAATTTTTTCTTCCATAGACCTCCAATCTATTCTCCCATTCCTATCATTTTAAAAGAAACCATATTTATGTTATCATATTTCATTTTTTTTGTACACAAGATTTCACAAAAAATATTATCTTTCCTCATCTTGTGGAAGTTTTAGACCAGTCTTCTCACAAATTCTCTGAAGAGACATCATAATTCCATACTTGGCATGTGGATAGGTGAGACCTCCCTGAAAATATACTGCATACGGTGGTCGAATCGGTGCGTCCGCACTGAGCTCAATCGAGGAGCCTGACATAAATGCCCCCGCCGCCATAATGACCTCACTATCGTAGCCTGGCATATCCCATGGAACAGGCACAACATAGCTATCTACCGGCGCCGCCTTTTGAATTCCCTCACAAAAAGCAATGACATACTCTGGTTTTCCAAATTCTACTGCCTGAATAATATCATATCTCTCCTCCACCGCGTTTGGAATAACACGAAAACCTAATTTCTCATAAATATTCGCCGCAAAAATTGCGCCCTTTAGGGCACTTGCTGTCACAGTAGGAGCAAAGAAAAGTCCCTGAATAAACTGCTTTGTCACTCCAAGCGTAGCTCCAACCTCCTTGCCAAGCCCCGGTGAAGTGAGACGGTACGCCGCATTCTCCACACATTCTTTCTTTCCACAAATATATCCACCTATCGGTGCAAGACCGCCACCTGGATTTTTAATAAGAGAACCGACAATCATATCTGCCCCCAAATCCGTCGGCTCTAGCTTGCCAGTAAACTCTCCATAGCAATTATCTACCATACAGATAACTTCTGGTCTTCTCTTTTTTATAAACTGAATCAATTCTCCTATCTGCTCTACAGAAAACGTAGGTCTTGTGGCATATCCCTTTGACCTTTGAATTGTGACAAGCTTAATATTCGTATCTTGCAATGCTTTTTCAATATTTTCATAGTCAAATTCTCTGTCGTCGATTAAATCTATCTGCCTATAGCCAATTCCATACTCCTTTAAAGAGCCTTTAGAGTCACGAATTCCGATTACCTCCTCCAAAGTATCATACGGTTTTCCGACTGGGGAGAGCAAAATATCTCCTGGTCTTAAATTGGAAAAAAGCGCCAACGCAAGGGCGTGAGTTCCACAAGTAATCTGTGGTCTTACAAGGGCGTCCTCGGTGTGAAAAACATCGGCATAAATTTTTTCCAACACTTCTCTTCCGCTATCATTATATCCATATCCCGTTGTCCCCGCAAAATGCTCCTCCGCAAGGCGATTTTTTTGCATCGCACCAATCACTTTTAACTGATTATACTCTGCAATCTCATCGATTACATGAAATCTTTGTCTTAATTCACTCTCAATTTTTGTACAAAACTGATATACCTCTCTCGAGATTCCCATCGCCTCATACTGTTCTTCTATATCATACATTTTCTTTTTCCTCGTTCTTTCTATTTATTTATAGGTATTATCTCTTTCTCTCTTAATTTTTTCATCATAAAAGATAGAATCTCCTCGTCAGATGCAAACTTTTCCTTCTCGACAAAAATCGTCTCCCTCTCTCTTCGGAACCAGGTAAGCTGCCTCTTTGCGAAATGTCTCGTATCCCTCTTTAGGCGGTAAATGGCGTCTTCTAAGCTATATTCTCCGTCCAGATAATCTAAAATCTCCTTATATCCAAGTCCCTGCATGGACACAAGCTCTTTCGTATATCCTCTCTCTTTTAAGCCTCTGACTTCCTCCACTAATCCCTCCTGTATCATAAGGTCTACCCTCTTATCAATTCTCTCATACAAGACCTTCCTATCTCGATTTAAAACAAAATACGCAAAATGATATGGAGATTCCTTTTGCATCTGCTCCTTATTATGAGCTGAGATTGGAGCTTGGTTTTCCTTATAATATTCCAAAGCTCGAATCACCTTTTTTATATTATTTGGATGAATTTTTTCAGCTGAGACGGGGTCTACCTTTTCCAGTTCTGTGTGAAGCCAGATAGCACCTTTTTCTTTTGCCAATTGCTCTAGCTGCTGGCGATACCCGTCTTTTTCCCCCTCAGTCGAAAAATCAATATCATAGACAATCGATTGAATATAAAATCCCGTTCCTCCGACTAGAATTGGAATCTTTCCTCTGCTCCAGATTTCCTCCATCGCCGCCTTTGCCATCTCCTGAAATTTAACGATATGAAACTCATCTGTCGGCTCTAGCTCATCCACCAAATAATGTCTCACACCCCTCATCTCTTCTTTTTTTATCTTTGCAGTTCCAATATCCATATATTTATAAATCTGCATAGAATCCGCACTAATAATTTCTCCATTTATCTTTTTCGCCAATTCTATCGATAATTCTGTCTTTCCGACCGCCGTAGGGCCAGTTAAAACAATCAGTGATTTTTTCTCCATAAACCCCATCTCCTTACTAGGACTGAATCCTCTTAAACATTTTTTCAATCTCCGTCTTGGACATTGAGATAAATACGGGACGTCCATGCGGACAAGTATACGGATTTTCCAGACTCATCAACTGCTCCACTAAAGCCTGGGCTTCTTGCAGAGATAATTTTTGATTTCCCTTTACCGCCGCCTTGCACGCCATCGTCGCAATTTTATAAAAAATCTTATCTGGCTCCAATAAAATTCCATCCTCACAAAGCTGGTCTATCATCTCTACCAAGACCTCTCTCTCCCCCAGACCATATAAATTGGCGGGAACTGTTCGGATACAATACTCATTACTTCCAAATTCCTCTATCGTAAATCCAAGTTCCTTAAACTGTCTCTCATATTTTTGTATCATTTCCTGTTCATTCAGCGTGAGCGAGACGACAATCGGAGGATTTAACTGCTGCTCATATATCTTCTGCTGCTTTTTTTGCTCCATCAATTTCTCAAACATCACCTTCTCATGAGCCGCATGTTGGTCGAGCATAAATAATTTATCTTCTCCCTCTAATAGCCAATAAGTATCAAAGAGAGAGCCAATAATTTTATATTTCTTCTTTTGTTGCTTTTTTTCCTCCTCCGTAAAAAGACTAAGCTGTTCTTGTTTTCTTGAATCACTTTTCTCCTCTTTCCCTAAGTATTCTCTATCTTCTTCTCGCCCTTCCTCTAACCTTTCATTCCCTAATAACTTCTCACTCTCTAAAACTTTTTTCTCATCGGATTTTTCTATGCTGACACCATTTATCTCATCATTTCCAGTATAGTCACTTTGTATCTTGCTCTCTGCGCTAGAAACCTGTTCTTTTTCTTCTCCATCCTCTCTTGGTTTTAATACTTCCTCTAAAGTTTTAAGTTCCTGTCTTATCTTCTCTCTCTGCTCAGCCTTTGTCATACTCCTTGGCTTTTCAAAGAAATCATCGCTCTCTCTTAATATTTTCGGCTTCGTGTAGGGAGAGAGATAGCCTCCTCGCTTTACCTCAAACGGCTCGATTCTCTCCTTAGGTTTTACTTTCTCCTTTTTGCCTTCTCCAAGAGAAATATCTGGAATCATCTCCCTTCGATTCAATGCCTCCCGAAGTGTCGTATAGAGAAAAGAGTAAACCTCCTCCTCTCTTTTCATTCGCACTTCCATCTTCGCTGGATGGACATTGACATCCAAAAGCTCTGGCTTTATCTCAATATGAAGAACCGTAAACGGGTACTTATGTACCATCGTAAATGATTTATACGCCTCCTCAATCGCTCTATTTATGAGTTTACTCTTAATATATCTCTTATTGATAAAATAAGTCTCCGACTGGCGGTTTCCCCTCGAGAGCACTGGCTTTCCGATAAATCCCTCTATTTTCATAAAGGAATTTTCCGCCTTCATTGCGATAAGATTCGAGGCTGTCTCTCTTCCATAAATCTGATAAATCACATCCTTTAGGCTACCATTTCCATTCGTATTAAGCTTATTTTTATTATTGACAATAAATTTAAAAGATATATTCGGATGACTGAGAGCGAGATGGTATAAAAGCTGCTCGATATAGCCTGCCTCGCTGTTTTTAGATTTTAGAAATTTCCTTCTCGCAGGAGTATTATAAAATAAATGTCTCACCACAAAAGTTGTCCCGACAGGGCATCCAATCTCTTCTCTTCCTACTTCCTTGCCGCCCTCAATCTGATATCGAACTCCTGTCATGCTCTGGTCTGTCTTTGTAATAAGCTCTACCTTTGCGACGCTCGCGATACTCGCAAGTGCCTCCCCTCGAAATCCGAGAGAAGCCACATCGAGTAAGTCTTCGATTCTTCGGATTTTGCTCGTGGCATGAGGCAAAAAGGCAGTCTCTACCTGTTCTTTTTCGATTCCAAACCCATTATCTGTAATTCGGATAAAGTCAATTCCACCCTCTTTTATCTCGACAGTAATCATCGTCGCCTTGGCATCCATCGCATTTTCCACCAATTCTTTCACTACAGAAGATGGTCTCTCAATAACCTCGCCCGCCGCAATCTGATTAATTGTATTTTGGTCCAATAATTTAATTTCCGCCATTTGCCTCTCCTTCCTTCTCTACTTTTTTAATTTTTCCTGCCATGTATAGAGAAATTGCATCGCCTGCATCGGTGTCGTATTGGATAAATCAATTTCTCTCATCTCCTTAAGCACGTCGGATTCCTCTTTATTCTTCTTTAGCTCATCAAAGAAATTCAACTGCTTTGGCTCTTCTTCTTTCTTTTGCTTTTTCTTATTTTCTGCCGCAGGAAGCTTTCGGACTTTAGCGACAATATCTTCCTCATTTAAGGTCTTTGCAATTTCTTTTGCGCGGTCTATCACCTGCTGGGGAACCCCCGCTAATCTCGCAACCTGGATTCCGTAGCTTTTATCTGCCCCTCCCGGAATAATTTTCCTAAGGAAAACAATATCATCTCCCTGCTCTTTGACAGAGATACAATAATTATTGACATCTGGAATTTTTCCCTCTAACTCCATCAACTCATGGTAATGTGTCGCAAAAAGGGTCTTCGCTCCGAGCAATTTTTTATCACTAATATACTCCACAACAGCCCACGCAATACTAAGTCCGTCAAAGGTACTTGTCCCTCGACCAATCTCATCTAAAATCAAGAGACTATTCTTTGTGGCATTTCGCAAAATATTTGCCACCTCATTCATCTCTACCATAAACGTACTCTGTCCGGAACTTAAATCATCCGAAGCTCCGACTCTCGTAAAGATTCGGTCCACAATGCCGATATTTGCCTCGGACGCTGGGACAAATGAGCCCATCTGCGCCATATGTACAATAAGCGCCGTCTGTCTCATATAAGTAGATTTTCCCGCCATATTCGGACCTGTGATAATAGAAATCTTATGCTTTTTCTGGTCCAAATACACGTCATTGGCGATAAAAGAATCGTTTGATAGCATTTTCTCTACGACTGGATGTCGTCCATCCTTGATTGAGATGACACCCGTCGTATTCATCTTTGGGCGAACATAGTTATTATTGGATGCGACCGCGGCGAGAGAACAAAATACGTCAATTTTCGCCACCGCATGCGCAGTTCGCTTAATACGCTCCATCTCACCAGCGATATCATTTCTCAACTTTACAAAAATATCGTACTCTAATCCATATAGCTTATCCTCCGAGTTTAGAATCGTCTCGGCAATCTTTTCAAGCTCTTCGGTCGTATAGCGCTCCGCATTCGTCAATGTCTGTTTTCGGATAAAATAATCTGGGACAAGATTTTTATAGGAATTTGTCACCTCAAAATAATAGTGAAATACTTTATTATATTTAATTTTTAAATTCTTAATTCCCGTCTTTTCTCTCTCTTTTCCCTCTAAATCAGCAAGCCAAGTTTTTCCCTCCGTCTTCGCCGCTTTTAACATATCGAGTTCTTCTGAATATCCACTCTTTATGATTCCACCCTCTGTAATCTGAATCGGAGGGTCTTCCACAATTGTCTCGTCGAGCAATTCATACAAATCTCTAAGCTCATCGAGCTCCTCAAAGCACTCACTAAGAAGCGAATCCTCGGCAGCAGAGAGCAACTGTCTTATCGTCGGCAAAAGTTCCAGCGAATTTTTAAACGCAATCAAATCCCTCGGATTTGCCGTCCCATAACTAATCTTTGTCGTCAATCTCTCCAAATCATAGATGGAGTTTAGATACTCTCTCATCTCTTCTCTTAGCATAATATCATCATAGAAAGTCTCGACTGCCGAGAGTCTCTTTTCAATCTCTTCTTTTTTAAGGAGAGGCTGCTCCACATAAGTTCGAAGCAGTCTCGCTCCCATCGCTGTCTTCGTCTTATCTAATACCCATAAGAGAGAGCCCTTTTTCTTCTTCTCTCTCATTGTCTCACAAAGCTCCAAGTTTCTCCTCGTGGCGGTGTCAATCCTCATATACTCACTCATAGAGTAAGGCTTTACAAGTGATAAATGTTGAAGCTCATTTTTTTGTGTCTCATGAAGATAAGAAAGCAGTCCTCCACATGCCAATATTCCGAGCGGATATTCGCTAATTCCAAGTCCCTCTATATTGTGAAGTTTATACTGTCTTTTTAAAATATCCTCACATTCCTCTTCCTGAAAATGATAGCTCGCAATCTGATTGACCAAAGCTCCAACCTTGTCCTTTATCTGATTTAAGTCTACCCCACAGATAAAAAACGCCTCATTGCATATAATCTCAGCAGGCATAAATTTATTTATCTCATCAAGGAGCATGGACAAAGAATCCAGTTCTGTCGTCAAAAATTCTCCCGTCGTCACGTCGCAGACCGCAATTCCAAATCTTGGATTCTCGCAGAAGACACACATAATATAATTATGCTTTTCTTCCTCCAACGTACTTCCTGATAACTTCGTTCCCGGTGTGACAACTCGAATAACCTCCCGCTTTACAATTCCCTTGGCAGTTTTTGGGTCTTCAACCTGTTCACAGATGGCTACTTTATATCCCTTCTCCACTAATCGATTCAAATAATTCTCATAGGCGTGAAAGGGAACTCCGCACATCGGTGCCCTCTCTTCCAATCCACAGTTTTTTCCAGTTAACGTAATTTCCAACTCTCTCGCCGCAGTTTTCGCATCCTCAAAAAACATCTCATAAAAATCTCCAAGACGGTAAAATAAAATACAGTCCTTATATTCTTCTTTTGTCTTCATATACTGCTGCATCATCGGCGTTAATTTTGCCATCGTTTTATCCCTTTCTATCTCTCTCTATTAACTCGCTCTCCAATATAGTAAAATCCCTTTTCCTCCTTTAGATATACCGGTATCAAATTTCCGATATCTGATTCGTCTCCCTCAAAATGTACCAATGTATTATTGGATAATCTTCCTGTCACTAATCTAGCGTCATGGTCATTCTTCTCCTCAACCAAAACTTCCTGGACAGTTCCCTCAAGCTTTTTAATCTGCTCTTTTGAAATTTCAGACACAGTACTTAATAATTCATCAAAATTTCGCTGTACCTCCTCCTTTGGAATCTGATTTTCCATCAGCGCAGCTCTTGTCCCCGTTCTCTTTGAGTACTGGAACGTAAATGCACTGTCATAGCGAACCTTTTTCACAACATCCAATGTCTCTAAAAAGTCCTCTCTCGTCTCCCCTGGAAAGCCAACGATAATATCTGTCGTGAGAGCGATATCTGGCATCCGATTCTTAATCTTTTCGACAAGCGCAAGATACTGTTCCTTTGTATAGTGGCGGTTCATATCCTTTAAAATCTTTGTGCTTCCCGACTGAAGTGGAAGATGCAGATGTCTGCATATTTTCTTTGAATTTGCCATCACCTCAATCAGCTCGTCGGATAAATCCTTTGGATGTGGGGTCATAAAGCGAATTCTCTTTAGCCCATCAATCTTTTCTATCTCCTGCAAAAGGGCAGCGAAAGTCATCGGCTCATCTAAGGTTTTTCCGTAGGAGTTAACGTTCTGTCCAAGAAGCATTACCTCCACAACACCCTCTGAGACGACCTTTTTTATCTCATTTATAATATCTTCCGGCTTTCTGCTTCTTTCTCTGCCTCGAACATAGGGAACAATACAGTAGCTACAGAAATTATTGCAACCGTACATAATATTGATTCCACATTTAAAGCCATATTTTCTCTCACTTGGCAAATCCTCCACAATCTGGTCTGTATCCTTCCAGATATCGACAATCATGCCACCCGCCTCAATCCGATTGCATACAAGTTCTGCGAGCTTAAAAATATTATGCGTTCCAAAAATAATATCCACAAAAGAATAGCTTTTCGTAATTTTATCAACGACTGTGCTCTCCTGCATCATACATCCACAGAGCGCTATCATTAGATTCGGATTTTTTTTCTTCATCTTCTTTAAATGTCCAAGCCTTCCATACACCTTTAAATTTGCGTTTTCTCGGACAGTACAAGTATTATAGATAATAAAATCTGCTGTATTTTCATCCTCGCATTTTACTAACCCGGCTTTCTCCAAAATTCCCTCTAATTTCTCGGAATCCTTCGCATTCATCTGGCAACCAAATGTCTTTGTACAAAGATAAAGTGGATGCCCAATTTCTTGTTCTCTCTTTTTTGTCCATTCTCTTAATTTTTTTATAAAATAATATTGGCGCATCGGCTCCTCTTTTGGAGCTTGACTCGCTAAATCGATACTATCCAAAATTTCTTCCAATCTCTGATCCATAACAGTCATTCTATCTGTTCTCCTTCCAAAATAAAACTGTTTTCGCAAACTTTCAAACCTTTTTATTTTAACATAATTCTTTTATAGTTGTCACTACCCTATTTTAGATAAAATTTCTTCGTTTTCACGCCAAAAAAGCTATCACCTCAGATAAATTTGAAGTGATAGCCTTTTTTCTATTCCTTTTTGGTCTTTTTTAAATTTTTCGCTGTTATTATCATTCCTATCAAAGATAAAATGGCAAAAATGACAAAAAATTCTATCTTTGATATATCCCCTGTTTTTGGCTGTGTTTTTTGAGAAATGCTTCCGTCTCCTCCCGCATTTTTATATGGGTTCGATTCTTTCAAATTATCTGGATAAGAAGAGGACGGATAATTTGTGGAATATTTTTTCGTTGTAGATGAATACGAAGAAGGAAGCTTCGTCGAGTCAGGTACTCTTGTAGAAGTGACTGTCACAGGAGTCTCCTTCGTCGATGTACTAGTATCTTCTATCTCCTGCGCCATAAAATACCATTTTACTTTTCTCTTCTCGAGAGAATAGGTATTATTTAACTCTTCTGGGAGTTTTAGTACGAACGTAAATTCTCCCTCGTAGGACGGCTCATAACAGCCAAGAAGAAGATACTCCTCAAGCTCCTTCGACCTTAAATTTCCCTCATACAAGACTCTCTCTTCCTCGGAATCAGATGCTCGATTCTTAATCGTAAGCGTAATCTTCTCAAGAAGATTTGCCTCCTCTAATCCCTCCGTCTTAAAGAAAATATTGACTGGATTTTTTCCCTTATTTTTTATCTCCACTCTGCCTTCTTGTTCATCACCTGGCATCAGCACACCAAACTGGGCAAAAAAATCATCTGGCTTGGCAATTAATTTCTTCGCATCTTTCTCATAGTGGACAGTCAAACTGCTCTCTTTCTCTCTTTGAAAGGTATTTATATCATATCCATCTTCATGGATACATTTTTCTATTGTAAGTCCTCCCCATGGAGCATCCCCACTAAAATTTGGCGTAAAATGCTTCGCCTGCACAGCGTCAACCTGTACAATCATTTTTATCTCATTTTGCTCATGTTCTTCCTTCCAGTTTGTCGGAATCTGAATGGACTGAAACAAGGTAACCGTCTCCTTTGACTTTAATATTTTCTTATAATAAAAATATTCTCCTATCTTTATCCAGTCATCGGAAATCCCCTCTATCTGCTCTAGTGAGAGAGAATCCACCTTCTGTAATCTGGAAGAAATCTTCACCTTTGCTCGAACCCAACAATCCATCGCCTCATTTGTAATTTTAGGAATTTTAGAAATCGTAGCACCTGGCATAATATTTACCTGGTCTTGCCAGATAACTTCCTCTTTGTTCTCATTAAGCTGATATTCCTTCAGAGAAATATCAATAATTCCTGTCTCCAGCTCATTTATGACCGATGTCACAGCCGACTGCGCCGCCGCAAAGGCAAACCCGACAAACATCATCCAACTGAGAAAAAAGAATGCCAGCTGTCTTTTCCTGTTTTTCTTTCCATCAGCCATGATTATCTCCTCTATTTTTTTGATATTCTAAAAATGCCTCCTTATACTGATTTTCTAAAAAGTTTCCCTGTTGGTATGTCTCCTCGTAGACAGTCACCTCAAAATCATCCTGTTCTTCTGGATTTTCCATGCGCAAAACTGAGAAAAATTTTGCAACACCTGTATTTGGGGCTAATACTTTTTTATAATAATAATATTCATCCTCTTTATTATACTCCCAGTTCTCCTCATCGATATCGATAGTGGACTTTTGCTTTACCGAAAAATCACTCCAAAGAAGCTTCACTCTGGCAAAGCATGGAACCGACTGGTTATTATGTATCTCAACTTTTTTGAGATTTACCTCCTTTATACTTGGTTCTGGAAATTCTTCCTCTATTTTACTCTCATTTTCCCCCACCAATACTTTATTTTCCTGTAATTTTTGCTGAGTGAAATAGGCAAATACAGCGCCAATCTCCGCCAATGTAATAAGAAGAACCGTGAGAAAAATCAAAATCCATTTCTTGCTAATTTTTACTCCCTCCTAGTACGAATCCGCCAAATCTCCAATCGCTTCTTCTGTAGATTTTGTCGTTGTCTCTGTGGATATTGCCGCATTTTGATTGATGTATTTTTCATACGCCTCCAGATAAGAACCTGTATGGTCGGACTGGATTGCCATCGCTCTAATCGGAATGGAGAGTTCTTTTTGCTCTAAGCCCTGCCCCTCCACAAGATTGGCAAAAACAATTTTATCGAATAATGGTGTCGTCTTTTCTCCGTCATAAACAGAGTCACTTCCCTCCACCAAATTTTTAGAACCCTTTAGAGGAGTTTTATAGGCATAAGTATAGACATTATAATTTTCCTCCTCTGTCTTTTTTATCTCTTCCCAATTCTCATTCATATCATAAGAAAAAAGCTCCGTCATCTTCTTCTCATTCCTCGTTCCATCGATATTGGCTGTCATCACCTCTGCCTTTGGCATCTTCACTTCCATATAAATCCAGCTGGAATTAATCCCAATATTTTTTATCGTGGGGTCTTTTGGAATCTCCTTTAAGGGATAGATATCCTTTCCCTCATTCACTCCAAGCTCTGGATTTTCTGGGGTCTGCTCCACGTCCGGACCATTCTCATCCTCCCCGTCCCAGCTTGGCTCATATAAATTAATCGAGACCTTTCCCACAGTCAATACATTTGTCTTTGTCTCATGGTCGGTAAAATACGCACCAATTAAACCTCCGCCCACTGTAGTCAATACACAAAGACCTACCGCCAACATCCATTTATGTTTTCTCTTTATTTGCAATATCTTTTCTCCTTCCTATCTGCTGCCATAAAAATAATCCTGCCATAGCCAAAAGTATTTTCTTTCTCTGCTCATAAAAAACCATGCATAAAATACCCATATATCTGATAGAGCCAATTGTTTTTCCCTCGTACTGATTCTTCGATACCCATCCAAGGTCCGCCGTCTCATTGGCGTCTCCCTTTGTCAAAAACTTTCCGTCGGATGAAATCTGCACCACTCTATGGGTAACCCAAGTATTCTCATCCAGAGAAAAAGCGATGATATCTCCCACCTCTATCTCCTCCATCGGATATTTTTTCTCAATCACACAGAGGCTTCCGACCCGAAGTTTTGGCTCCATCGAGCCACTGGCAACTATTCTTAGGCAGATTCCTCTATCTCTTATCCAAAGCATTGCCATTATAAATAAAAGAACAATGCTAATTTCTATCATAATAGAAATCTTTCTCATTTTGCTTCCTCTTAGACAGATATTCTCCTTAAAGCTATGATTCAAAAATCGGATTTCTTCCTCCCGCCTTCCACTCATACGCTCTTATCCTATTATTTCCGCCTCGAATTCTTGTATCTACCTGCTCTGCACTGTCAATATCAAACGCCTTCCCTCCTATCTTATTCACTGCACAATTTATAAATTCAATGGAAGTTAATCTTGGATTTTCTCGAAACGCCGCCGTCTCTATGACAGATAATTCTCCGTCGAAGATTAACTGTTGAAAATCACAGCCATGGAAAGTATCCTTTTGAATCGTCTCTAATAATACTGGTATCCTCAGCGTACCTGTTAATTTTTTACATTGATAGAACGCACTGCTTCCAAGAGACTGCAGACTAGAGCTTAATTGTAGGGAAGTGATTTCTGTCTCTCGAAATGCTGAATTTCCGACGCTAATCACATCATCAGGCAAGAGAAGCTCTCCCCTTAACCCCGTCTTTCCAAATGCTCTTCCTTTTATTATCTGAACCTGATTTAATTGTACCTCTCTTAAATTTTGATACTCATAAAAAGCGGCGTATCCGATTGTCTTTACGGTATTTGGAAAGCTTAATTTCGTGACATAGTTAAGACCAGAGACTCTATAATACTGTATATTTTTTTGTGCGGTCTCCTCGTCCACTCTTCCCTCCTCCACATAGATATCTTTTCCTGATACATAGTTTTTTCCGAGACGACTCACAATCTTTCCATCTATCATCGCCGGAATTGTAAGCTCTGTCTCCTCACCGTTATAGCCGACAACTGCGACAGTTCCATCACTGAGACTCATCGTCTCATAGAGATTTAAGTCCAGATTCTCCTCATAGTATAAGACTGGAATTTCTGTCTTCACAATAACTCCATCTTCCTCATAGGAAATAAAAATATTCGTAAAAACGCCATCGATTTGGTTCATCTTATCGGGCTTTATCTCACATTTTGCTACATCAATCTGTCTTATACTTCCATCTACATACTGTGCATATATTTTAAATTTTGAGATATCAAGCATCTCTGTCCTCATAAAATCACTGCAAGTTACTGCCAATCCTCTTAAATTACTCTCTCTTTGCTCTGGCTTTGACGACTGAAAGGTATTTATGACAATATCATTATGGCCAAATCCCTGCCACTCATATTTTTCATTCACAAAGGTCACCTCTCCAAACTCGTTTTTATCGAGGTCAAACTCCACCTTCTCCCCCTCCATCGCTCCGTTTACAATATCCTTTATCTCCTTTAACCGATATCTCGCCACAGTACTTTCCTCTACCTGGTATATACCTGGTATCAGATTGTCGAATATAATCTCTTTTCTTAGGGTCTTTTCTCCCCCTTTCACATCTTCTCTTTGAAATTCAATTGACTTTTCAAAAACATGCTCTTCTCCCCTATAGTCCTCACCTCTCACTCGAAATAAGAACGTCGGATTCCCATGCTCCCAGTGAATCTCATCCACTGCGATTTCCTTTCTCACAGTGAGCTTTCTTCCCTGTTTTTGAAAATTAGAAAATACACCATATAAAAGAATCTTTTCTTTTTCTGACGGCGTAGACGGTTTGTCAAACTCAAGTTTTCCCGTCATACATTCATATCCAGGCAAAGCTTTTAATTCTTTTATATAATAATTTCCAAGCGGAAGATTAGAAAATACAGTCTCATCCTCTGTGATTTCTTTTTGCATAAGAAGAGTATCCTTTTTGATGAGAACGGTATTCCCACTCACAAAATCTTGATTGGCATAGAGACCTAGAATGGCTCCTTTTATATATCCCTCATTCTCTCCATCTCTTTTTTTTATCCGAATCTCCTCTGTAATCGGTCGATTTTCTCTCTCCACTACGATATCCTGATTAGAAACTGTTACTATCTGTTCTGTTTTTTCCAGATAACAGTTTTTAGGGGCTTTCGTCTCTACTATCTTATACTTTCCTGGATAGAGATAAGGTGTCGTTCCCGTCCCATCCTCTCCAATTTCCACGGTACAGATTAAATCATTTTTTCGATATAAGTATTCCTTCTCGCCAACCTGCCCGATATCTTCCTCGGCATACACAGCAAAAACCGCCCCCTTTGGAGAGATTTCTTCCAATATAATCTCTCCATCTTGGGAAGATATTGAGACTGGTTTTACTTTTTTGCAAATCGTAATTCGCTTTGGAGAAATGGTATTAGTCACAAACTGACCTGTCGATTCATTGGAGAGTGTCACTGTTTTTTGGTCATTTCCATCATTCATCTCGATATAAAAAACATTTTCTATGCCACTTTCATATCCCACTGGATACTTTGTCTCACAAATCATCAACTTTCCCTCATTTTCTTCTGTCTCCGTCAAGAAATCCGTGGTCGCTTCCTGACCTAATCCTGCTTTCGTCTCTATACTGACTAGAGGTTCTGTCTTATATCCCCCAAGACTCTTGCTGTACTCATATACATCAAATCGGGCAGATAATCTGGCAAGATAGGATAAGATTAACGTCCTTCCAAGTTCTCTTGTATAGGCGTCCTGATTGAAAATACCATTCTCATCCGTATACTGTTCTCCTAATACTTTTGCCACAAACTGGTCATATTCCGAGCGATATACGGGTTCTCCCGCCTCATCTGTTCCCTGATAGCTAAGCTCATAGACAGACGGGTCTTGATAGGGAAACGAAAGCTCCGCCTTGGCAGATAAAAACTGTGCAATCTTATAATCAAGCAGATAGCTATCTACCTTTCTTATCGCTAACTTTATCTTTCTCCTATAATTATACGCTGTAAAACTAAGCCCTCCCTTTGCGAGCTCTGTTCCTGTCACCGTCTGGCTAAACGCAGATTTTCCCGAATAGCCTTCTGGAACCTGCGTCTCTCTTATCCTAAATTTTAATGAAGAATTATCGGAATCATCTAAAAGAATCTTTTTTGAAATATTTAAAGAATAGACACCCGTCTGCGTCTCGTCAAAATTCATAATTGACTCATATTTTTTCTGCGCATCCGAGTAACGCTGTAGGGCAAACTCTGCCCCTGATATAGAAATTGATTTGTCAGAGCCATCCTTCTTGTGAATCGTAATCGGTATAAGCTCCTCCTCAGATACATCGAAGGAGAGATATGACTTGACTGTCTTCGTCGTCTGTCTTCCCTCGAGATAGATAAAGTTTTGATGTGATTTATCTTTGTTGGATACCCTCCAACCTTCTAATGTCTTAAGCTCCGTCGCCTTCGCAGTTTTCGTCAAATAAATGCCTGGTTTATCACTCGATGTCTCACAGATATTCCTAAATTCCTCGACATGCTCTGCGGCCACGGTAAAAATATAATTCTTCCCCTCTCTTTTGCAAGATAGAAGTGGATGGCTGACAGTAATTTGACCATCTGCCAATATATCTTTCTTATCTGTATAGACGTACTCTAAACTTCCGTCTTCTTTTCTTTGCATCTCGTAAGAGTTCTTATCGGCAAGTTTTTTCGTCTTGAAAAACAGATTCGGCAATTGTTCCACTTTGCTGTACTCGTCTGTCTGGTTCACTCTCGCCTTAATTGAACTTAAAAACGCTTCGATAAATTGGCTGCCCTCCTCCTGTCTATATGTATACTGGTTTATCTTCTTTAGGACAGACTTTAAGCTTGAGATGCCGACTAAACTTCCGTCTGCATCGAGAGAGATAACTCCCTTTAGAACTGACCATATATAACCCTGCATCAAGATTCCGTATGTCTTTTGTAACTCGCTCATCCCTCTTGGGTTCTTTATCACCTCTGTGGGGAAATCCAAACTTCCAAGACCAAAGGCTGGAACATACGATAATAACTGCTTCTTATCGTCCGATATCCCGTTTAAGATACTGTTATCCCTCGTCATAACAGTGTATGATGATGCACTCTTGCCCAAGTCAGCACAGTATACTTGCTTCCACTCGCCATCTCGCAAAATCGAAAAGACAAATAAACTAGAGCTCTTATCGAGATAGGGAATCGTCACACTTCCCTGATTCTTACAGGCTCTATCCAATACGAGATAATTGGTCGTCTCCTGTACGGTATCTGCCCTAATCTTCTTCTCTGGTATAAGAAGCATCACGCCAAATAGGATAATCCATATCCAAATGATACTCCTTTTTAAAATTCTCAATCTCTCTATTTATCCTCACACTCCTTTTCTTTTTCTCTATCTGCTTTCTAATTTCTCATATTATTCCTCCTTTTCCTTTTTTTGTAAATCTTGGTGCTCTTGTAATATATCATACTTTTCCTCTGTCGTAAATACTCTAAAAAAAGATTTCATAATTTTTATACTTTTTTTAGAATTTCAGTATAGAAAAAACCCCCTCCAAATAAGCTTAGAGGGAGTATCGCATTTATAATTAACAGATAACATACCATGGCTCCTGTCTCACTTCAATGAGAGGAGCTAATTTTTGTTGGATTGCCGCGAAAGGTTCTGGCGTCATATACTTTGCCTGGGTCGGACAGACACGAATGCAGGCTGTACAGCGGACACATTTCTTACTGTCAATCTGCTTTGGATTGCTCATACTAATCGCCTCCATCGGACAGAAATTGGCACAGAGCATACAGTAGATACAAGAATCATTCGTCTCAGGTAAAAATGGAAACTCTCCCATCGGCGGCTTTTCGTAAGGATAAGAGCCAGGTATCTTAAAATAGGTTTTATTGTATAAAACAAGAACGCGAAGTCTCTCTTTTAACTTCATTCCAAATTCCTTCACTATCTGCATATCTTTCTCATCTGGACGAAATTGAGCCAATTCTTTCAGATAGCTATGTTCTGCGACAAATACTCCTGCTCCGACCGAGATAAATCCCTGCTCGCTCGTAACTTTGCTAAGCTCCATCAATGTATCATCGATTGCCCGGTTTCCATAAGTCACAACAAGGACAATCGGTGTATTCGTGCTTCTAAAATTCTGCACCGCCTCCACAACTGCCTTTGGCATTCTTCCCGCATAAGCTGGAACCCCGAGAATCAATAAATCATTATCCGCAAAACGAAATTTTTCTCGCCGAACTTCCGGCAATGTCAAATTAATCTCCTGCGTGGCATAGGTAGAAAAACATTCCAAGAGTCCCTGCACGACCTTTTTCGTATTACCAGTAGGGCTAAAATAAGCGCCATAAATCTTTTTGAGTTTCATAAGACAAAATCCTTTCTCTAAATAATCATCCAATCTCTCGTCCCAAATTCGTATTCTCAAAAAAATAAAACTAGGACAGATTTTCACGTTTCTTCTTGAATTTAGTATACTATTTTTCAAATTTTTAGACAATGGTTCTTTTTGTCTTTTATAGAAAATATCCAGTATATAGTGCAAAATTTTTGGGAGTTAGGTGATTTTTTGGGTGGAGAGAGTGGAGGCAGACGCAAAGAGAGGACATATCTAGGAACTCTCTTCGCTGTGTACTGGCAAAAATTTTACTCTATCTATCTAGTATAAAATCTAGCCTATTCGATGAAAATATGCTATAATGAGCCTTGCGATAATATGATAAAAGGAGGATTTTAAAATGGATAGAGAAACTGCGTGGCTTCACTACGACGAGAAGCAAGAAAAGGAATTGGAAAGAATCTGCCTTTCCTATCGTCAATTTTTGGACAACGGAAAAACAGAGAGAGAATGTGTCGACCGCATTGTGGAGGAGGCAAAAGAGGCTGGATACCATCCTCTTTCTTACTATAGAGAGAAGAATCAGACGCTAAAACCTGGCGATAGAGTATATGAAGTATGTATGAATAAAAGCATCGCCCTCTTCCAGATTGGCAAAAAACCAATCGAAGATGGAATGCGTATCTTAGGAGCACATATTGATTCCCCAAGACTGGATTTAAAACAAAATCCTCTCTATGAAAATACAGATTTAGCATACCTCGATACTCACTATTACGGAGGAATCAAAAAATATCAGTGGGTTTCACTTCCACTGGCTCTTCACGGTGTTGTGGCTAAAAAAGACGGCTCTCTTATCAAGATTACCATCGGAGAGGATGAGGATGACCCAGTTGTATATATCACAGATTTATTAATTCATCTCGCCTCCAAGCAGATGGAAAAAAGAGCAAATATCGTTGTCGAGGGAGAAGCTTTGGACGTATTAATCGGAAGCCGCCCTGCTGCCTCCAAAAAAGAGGACGAAAAAGAAAGAGTAAAGGCTAATATACTAAAACTCTTAAAGGAAAAATACAATATCGATGAAGATGATTTTATCTCAGCCGAAATCGAGGTTGTCCCAGCCGGAAAAGCGAGAGATTGTGGATTGGACCGCAGCATGATTGTCGGATACGGACAAGATGATAGAGTATGTGCCTATACCTCTTTTCTCGCCATGGCAGAAGTAGGTGAGATAGAGCAGACAGCCTGCTGCATCTTAGTGGACAAGGAAGAGATTGGAAGCGTCGGAGCTACTGGAATGGAATCCAAATTTTTTGAAAATACCGTTGCGGAATTATTAGATGCAATGGGAGAATATTCCGAACTGAAATTAAGAAGAGTACTGAAAAATTCCAGTATGCTATCCTCCGATGTGAGCGCGGCATATGACCCACAATACGCCGATGTCTTTGAGAAGAAAAATTCCGCATACTTTGGAAAAGGAATCGTTATCAACAAATACACTGGATCGAGAGGAAAATCTGGCTCAAATGATGCAAACGCAGAATATGTGGCCAAACTTCGAGAAATCTTTGACCGCCATGAGATTGCCTTCCAGACATCTGAACTTGGAAAAGTCGACGCAGGGGGCGGCGGAACCATCGCCTATATCACTGCTCTTTACGGCATGGACGTGATTGACAGCGGTGTCGCTGTTTTAAGTATGCACGCTCCTTGGGAAGTGACAAGCAAGGCCGATATCTACGAGGCAAAAAAAGCATACCAAGCTTTCTTGCAGGCATAGCCAACCAAATAAATATCCATAAAAAGAGGCTGCCAGAAAATAGGTTTTTCTATTTTCTGGCAGCCTCTTATATTAAAATTTATTATTCAAATGTATAATCATCATAATGTTCTTCTGATACATATTCTTCACTGTGATTTTCCTGTCCACTCGTGCTGTCGCTCGTAGAATTATAGGTACTTGTCGTCTGTCCCGTCGTTTGGTGATGACTACTCGTCGCCGTTGTCGTATCACTCGTGCCAGTCATCGCTGTGCTAGTACTTGTGCTCGTCGAAGTACTCGTTGCTGTGCTTGTCGTGCTTGTTGAGCTACTCGTATTGCTCCTTGTCGAAGTGGTAGACGTTGCCGTTGTCGTCGCCGTTGTTGAGGTCGTTGTTGTTCTATAAGAATAGACTGTCGAACCCGCAGAGCCCCACTCCGTCTTCTCATCATCCTCCTCACTCTCATATATATTGGCATATCTTGCAACATTCGTTCCGTAATTCGCCAAAATATTTCTCACACGGGGAACAACATATCCGCTTCCTCCTCGACCCTTTACATCCTCAACCATAGAGATAACCAATATGTCATCTGAGCCATCTCCATCAGGATTAATACAAAAGGCATCAAACCATCCAAGCTCTGTTCCTGTCTCATCTTCCTGCGTCATCTTAAGCTCTGCAGTTCCAGTCTTTCCGCCAACCGTTTTTCCGTATATCTTTGCGTCATGACCAGTTCCATTGACATTTTCTACGACCTCAATCAAGTCTTCCTTCAATGTCTGTGCTGTCTTTGCTGTAAATGCATTCTTCACTGCGTAAGTCGGAGTCTTATCCTCTTTATACTCCAAATATGGTTTTACCATATTTCCCTCATTCAAAAATGCACTATAAATAGACGCCATATGAACAGGATTTACTAATACTTGAGCCTGACCATATCCAGTATCCGCCAACTGAAGCTCTGAGTTAAGATTACCATTCTCCTCCTCCGTTGCGACAGACTCTTCGAGAGAAAAGTCAAAATCGAACGCCTCGTAAAATCCAATCTCCCTCAATTTTTTCAGGAATGTATCTCCTCCGATTTTTAGAGCAGCTTTGGCAAAATAAATATTATCCGAATAAATCAATGCATTTTTTAGGATTACTTCCGAACCATATTCGTGTAAAGTTGTGATTGTACGTTTTCCCCAACTTGCATCCTTCTGCCAGGAAGTACCTGTATATCCAAAATTCTCGTCCGCCGTAAAAGCTCCCGTGTCAAGACCTATCGCAGCCGTAATCGGCTTAAAGGATGAGCCTGGACAGTAAACGGACTGGTAACGACTGTAGAGCGGATTCTCCTCCGCCTCGTCAAGCTCTTTCCACTCTTCCTCCGTAAATCCTGTAATAAATTTATTTGGATTATAAGTCGGCGTGCTCGCAAGAGCCAATACCTCTCCTGTATTAGGATTAATCACAACCGTACAGCTCTTGTCATTTTGGAACTGTAAAAATGCATTTACCTGCGTAGAAATATCAATCGTAAGCTTTAAATCCTCTCCGTCTTGTTTCTCACTCTTTGCGACCTGTGATTTCACATTTCCATTGGAATCTAAAATCTGAATCGTATGTCCGTCTTTCGCTCGAAGTTTGGACTCAAAAAGTCTCTCTACTCCACGTTTTCCTATCACACTCTCACTGGAATATCCCTCACCTTGATGTTTCTCTCGCTCCTCGGACGTAATTGTCTGTATATATCCGACGACATGAGCCGTATACTTTCCGTACGGATATACTCTCTCTGTCATCTCTTCCACTGTAATACACGACATTTCCTGCAAAAGACTTCGCGCCGTCACTCTATCTTCACTCAATTTTGTAATCGTAACTTCTGCATCTTCCTTCGCATCGTCTATCTTTTGTCTTATCTCACTGCTTTCTTTACCTGTGATACTGGCAATCTCATAGATGACAGAATCCTTATCATTCTCATCTAATTTGGATTTATCTAAAATAACCTTATATCTTGTCACTTCATGGGCAAGTACAACGTCATTTCGGTCTAAAATCCTTCCTCTTGTCGCTGGGTCTGTCTCCACATTCACTTTATCTTCGCTTGTCAATTCTGGAAAAATCATACTATCGCTCCAGACAATATTATAATCCCTCTCTTCTCCCTTCAATAAAGTCACTGTATTCTCAAACTCAATATCACCCGCTAGAGTACTGAGCGACATATTATATTTCACGACTCTCTCGCCATTATCCATGCGATTTACTTCCTCCACGTCGATTTTCACATCAGTCGCATCAATTCCCTTATAAATTCTTTTATTGCGGTTTACAAAAGTCTCCTGCGTAACACTCTGCTTCGTCGTATCATCAAGCATCTCATACATCTGCTCGTACTCTTTTTTATTCAAGTGGTCCACATATCTTTGCAAAGTCTCCTCCGGCTTCTCCCTCGGATTAATGAAAAAAGAAACTCCGATACCAACCACACCGAGAAACATGGCGACAACAAGAATACGAAATAATGTCGCAAAAATCCCCTCACTTTTTTTTGCCTTTTTCTTTCTGCCAACTCTATCTCCAGGAGAAGAAGATTTTCTTTTTCTGCTAGAGCCTTCTCTTCTCACTCTGGACCTTTTTTTGGCTTTTTTTCGCTTTCTATCCGTTCCCTCATCTGAGATACTTTGTATCTCTTTTTCTTCTTGTTTTTCTTCTTGTTTTTCTTCCTTCTCCCCTGTAACTTCCAAACTTTCCCCGTCATCTTCCAAAAAATTTATTAGTCTTTTCATCCAAGATGAATTTCCATTTGGTTCTTTACTCATGTTTGCTTATCCTTCCTCGCTCATCATAAATTCCAGCAACTCTTCTAGCTCATTTAAGCATGTAATTTTTTTCATTTTTTCTTCTTCCTCTATCTTGCCAAAGCCATAGCTCGCATATATAAAAGGAATCTGGGCAACTCTCGCTGATTCTAAATCCCCCTTCGTATCTCCAATATAAACGGGAGACTTTAAATTATATTTTTCTATCAGAAGTTTATTATTCTCTCCCTTTGAGAGTCCCGTAGCTTCCGCACAGATAAATCCCTCAAAATCGTCCCATAAATCAAATAAATCTAAAAAGACATCCACATATCCCTTCTGACAGTTACTCACGATAAATAAACGATATTTTTTCTTTAGGGAATGTACCGTAGAGAGCATCCCTGGCATCGGTGTCGCTCCGTGTTCCCTAATACGAATCAACTCTTTTTTGTCAAGTCTTTCTTTTAGTAATTCCATTACTTTCTTATCATATTCCTCAAAATGAGTTTTGACAATATCTGGCCATTGAAGCCCCATCAATCCAAGTAAGTCCTCCTCGGACATCTGTTTTTCTATTCCCAACTCTTCCAATACTTCATTCCACGCATCCGCCACCGTCTTCGTCGAATTCCACAAAGTTCCATCCAAATCAAATATTATACTATCTATCTTCATCCTTCTTTTGTCTCCTTATATCTCATATTTTAAGTTCCAAGCACGGTTCTAAGAGTATTATCCTCAAAAAACGTATTGGCATTATATAAATATAAAATTTGACTAATCTGTTCTTCCTCAATTAGCCCTCGAATATCTTCATAATAGTATCTTGGATCCACAATTACTATCTCTCTATAATAGGGCAATAAAAACTGAATAAAGCTATTGGCATACGAATCCTTAAAGATAAGCAGACGCTCTCCACTCTCCGCAGTTGTCTGAATTTTAACCTGGGAGTGATTTCCATCTAGAAACATTGCGTACTTATCTCTCTCCTTCAGTTTCTCCGTATTATATAGAGTCGTTGTCTTTTGCTGCTCCTCCACATAATTCACGACATAGGATACTCCACCGGACTTTGGAAGATATACTTCCATCTTTTCCTTCTCGTCCGTCCGAAATCCACTCTTGGCAGATAAAGTTCCCTGAAAATCATATGTCACTATATTTGCCTCGTAAGATACCGTCTCCGTCTGTAATCCCATGACCTTTGCGGCCTCCTCAAATGCCACGTACGCCCCAAAACTTGTCCAATGATGGTCGGTCTTATAAAAGACATCGTTCTCTTTATTCTCAAGCAATGCCTCCTCCACATCAATCATCTCTATCGGACTTTCCTCGAGCGCCGTCCTAAAATCACTGATTGCCGTTCTCTGGTCATTTCCTCTCGCAAAGAGAGGTAAATAATCATCTAAAATAGAAATCGCTGTCGGCGTAAGGAGCATATACTGCTTTATCTGACTCTGCTCATTGGAAAAGGATAAAATCGCCTCCTCATTCGCCTCCACATTTTCTTTATCTGGCTCTGTAAAATTCTCAATTAAATACCCTTTTTTTCCTAAAAACACATTATTTTCCTCTCTCTTGCCGAGAAGATAATCTGTCATAGTTTTTAGTCTTACAAAGAAGTCTCGAAAAATAAATTGGTCATTGACATAAGTTTCAAAACTATCTGTATATTTTCCCTGCACCAATCTACTCACCGAAAATTGGGGCTTTTCCGCCAACATTCGGTTCTCCGATTCCGAGAAACTCTGGTCTTTTTTTAAGAGATTTAAAATTGTAAGTATAAAAATAAGCAAAATAAAGATAATTGCCATATCTCTGAAAAATAAGAGAGATTTTTTCTTTTTTTTCATTCTCTTTTTCCTCTCTTTCTTTCCTAGAATCGAAAATATAAAAATGGATTATAAGTATCATATACTAGATATGCAATACTAATTATAAATAGACCAATATTAATAATCAAGCCTATACACCTATTTTTCACAGTTAACTTCTTAAAAATTCGATATAAGAACGGACTACAACATAAAATACATATGAAAAACAAGAGAAAATTTGTTTTTATATAGTATAAAGCTCTGATATCGATAAATCCATTTCCCATTCCCAAAATCATCCTAAACACATGTCCAATCTTACTCAAAGATGTATTCTCAAAAAAAATCCAGCTAATATTTACACAGACTAATGTATAAATATGTGACAGGATAGTAGGAAGTTTCTCCAGTTTTTGTAAGAAAAAATACTTTTCAAAAAGAAGCAGTACTCCAAAAAATACACCCCATAGGACAAAATTCCAGCTTGCTCCATGCCAAAGTCCTGTAGCAAACCATACAATAAAAATATTACGAATATGCTTTATCGTACCCACTCGATTACCTCCGAGCGGAATATATACATACTGTCGAAACCAACTTCCAAGAGAGATATGCCATCTTCTCCAGAATTCTGTGACACTCTTTGACGTATACGGATAATCAAAATTTTTCATAAATGTAAAACCAAACATCTTACCAAGACCAATTGCCATATCGGAGTATCCACTAAAATCAAAATAAATCTGCATACTGTAGGCGATAACTCCCAAGATTGCGGTGATAGTCGATGTCTTATCTGCTGAGAGAGCAGATATCTCTGTCGCCAGGGCACCTATATTATTGGCGAGCAATACTTTCTTCGCCAATCCCTTCACAAAAAACTCCATCCCCTGCCCGATTGTCACAATCGTTATCTTTCTATTTTTCAGCTGTTTTTCTATATCAATATACTTGACAATCGGTCCTGCAATCAACTGTGGAAACATACTGACATAAAGTCCAAAGTCGATGATATTCCTCTGCGCTTTTACCTTGCCCCAGTATACATCAATCACGTACGATAATGTCTGGAACGTATAAAAAGAAATACCTACCGGAAGCGCCAATGCCTTATATGAGATATTGATATGTAATAACTGATTTATCGTATCCAGCAAAAATCCATAATACTTAAAAAATCCTAAAATAAATAAATCTACAATAATCGTAAAAATTAAATTTAACTTTTGATAATGCTTATCATCTCTGTGATTATCTATGTCAATTCCCATCATAAAATTAAATACAATGCTAAAAAGCATCAACACAATATAGATGGGCTCTCCCCAGGCATAAAAGAAAATACTAGAAATAAAAAGCACTGTATTCTTTAATATCGGTGGTGCCAGAAAATACAAAAGGATTACTACTGGCAAAAATATAAATATAAAATATATGCTACTAAATATCATGTTCTACCTCTTATCTCATTCTCATCGTTTTATGCATTCTAAAAATATAGATTCCCAGGAAGCTGCATTCTTAGAGACAGCAAAAAATATATAATCTCCTCTTGTCACTACAATGCTCTCTTCTAGTAAAGCCGTCTGCTCAGCTCCATATCCCTCGAAGTTTTGCTTTTGCGTCTTAATTCTATCTTCTATACTATCCTCTAAATCATCCATCTGCTCATCCGACTTTGCTTTTATGACAATGACCTCGTCCACATCCATAGGATTTTCTGAAGTCCATAATGCAAATCCATCATAATCATTGGCGTTTAGACTATAATAACGTTTTAGTGAGTTGGCATCTCCCTCTACTAAATTGGCTATGCTTTCCTCTTCTTTTAGTTGCTTTGCAATCTCACTCACGGATATATCTTTTGTACTATCTCTTGTATTTAGATAAAATAAAAATCCAAACAAAAAACAAAGCATTAAGATTTTTAATATCGTCATCGTTCGGTCCATCATTAAATCCCCGCCTTTTCTGCCATATTTTCTAACCAGATTGGGTAATAGGAAGATGAAACATGGATTCCATCCTGCGCATAAAACTCTGGATGCTCTTCCAAAATATACTGATTATCAATATATGTAATGGAAAGTTCCTCACACATTTTCTGAAGCGCCTCGTCATACTGCGGTACTCTAGAAAAATCCGTTCTCTTCGCAATCACCGTTGCCGTAGCTGGCTGTATGCTATTGACAAAAATCTTGGCATTCGGCATAATCTGTCTTACATACTCTATCTTCTCCTTATAGGCGGCGATAAAAGAATCAATATCTGACTTATATGTCTCTATATCATTCATACCAAAAGCTAAAAAAAGATTCGTCGGATTGAGCCCCGCCGCCGTATCCAGAAGGGATTTTGTATCTTTTATGCTGACTCCCCTCTTATACACAACTTTATCCGAACTTAATATACTAAATGCAGTAAGTCCCTCTGTAATCGAATCCCCGACGACGACAGAACCTATATATCTCGTATTTAAACTATTAATATTATCTGTCGATGTCACCTCTTCCACAGAGCGAGTCGTCCTAGTCGCATCATCTTTTTCTTGAATTTCCTTCTCAATCTCACTCAAATTATCTTTATTTGCAGCCAAACTTTCTAATTTCTTTAGAGAATTTTGGGTTGTTTTCTCTCTCTCGTTCCCTCGGTCAATAAAAACTTTTAGACAAATTCCGAGGATAACTGCCACTCCAAGACAAATAATAAGTAAAATCTTCCAATGTTTTTCTATTATTTTCATACTCTTACCCTCAATTTCTACTTTTTTCTATTGTAACTGTATTTACTCCAAAAAGCAATATTCTTTCATGAAAATCTATCACATATCTGATTCCTCATATATTTTCTTCAAATATTCCACCCTATCTTTTTCCTGTCCAAGCTCCCCTGGAATATAAAACTTTTCTCCCTGTACATTATCTGGAAGGTATTGTTGCTTTACATAATGATTTTTATAGTCATGCGCATACTGGTATCCAATCCCTCGATTTAATTTCTTCGCTCCCTTATATCCCGCCTCCTGCAAATAAGCTGGGATGGCATCTGTATGATGCTTTTCTACATATTGCATTGCGCGGTTAATTGCCATGTAGGCGGCATTACTCTTTGGAGCAGTTGCAATATAAATAGCCGCCTCTGCAAGAGGAATTCTAGCCTCTGGCATACCAAGACGCTCCACGGCATCTGCTGCGGCGTTCGCCACAACTAAGGCATTCGGGTCGGCAAGTCCCACATCCTCCGCAGCACAGATGACAATTCTTCTGGAGATAAAAGAGACACTCTCCCCAGCCTTTAGCATCTTTGCGAGATAAAAAACGGCGGCATCTGGGTCTGAGCCCCTCATACTCTTTATAAAAGCCGAAATCACGTCATAGTGGTTATCTCCATTTTTCTCATACCGTACCACCCTTTTTTGGATACATTCCTCCGCAGTCTTTAGCGTAAAATAAATGATACCGTCCTTCGCTCTCTTGGTCGTCAATACTCCTAATTCCACGGCATTCAATGCCCTTCTCGCATCTCCCTCCGCCATATCGGCCAAAAATTCTACAGCATCCTCCTCTATCTTTACCTTATAAACTCCCATTCCTTTCTTCTCATCTGACACTGCTCTTCGAATCAACGCTTTAATATCTTCCCTCTCCAGCGGCTTTAATTCAAAAATATTAGAGCGGGATAAGAGGGCGTTATTCACCTCAAAATACGGATTCTCTGTCGTAGCTCCAATCAGAATAATCGTTCCATCCTCCACAAATGGAAGCAGATAATCTTGCTGTGCCTTATTAAATCGGTGAATTTCATCCACGAATAAAATCGTCTTTTTCCCGTACATTCCCAAATTATTCTTGGCAGATTCCACGGCTTTTTCCATCTCCTTTTTTCCAGAGGTCGTGGCATTCATCTGTGTAAAGACAGCACTCGTCGTATTGGCGATGACTCTCGCTAAGCTTGTCTTTCCCGTTCCCGGAGGTCCATAGAAGATAAGTGAACTCAATTTATCTGCCAAAATTGCGCGGTAGAGCATCTTATCTTTTCCGATAATATGTTGTTGTCCCACAATCTCTTCCAATGTCTCTGGCCGCATTCTCCCCGCAAGTGGAGCCTCCTGTTCCATTTTCTTTTCTCTCATATAATCAAATAAATCCATCTCATCCAATCCTTTCATTTATCTTCCTTATAATCGCATACCCATCTTCTATTGAAATCTTGGAATAACAGCCCTGCTCAAACGTAAAATTCCAAAATCCCTCAAGCGAAAGCCCTAGTATCGACGCAAAAAAATGTCCAAAGCTCCCCTTATGCGCCACGAGCAAAATTCTCTCTTCTTCTTGCTCCCTTAATTTTTCTATAAACCTATCCATTCTCTCTCTGACCTGCCTAAAACTCTCTCCGCCTTTTGGCGCTGTATTAGAAAAATCCTCATTCCACGCTCTTAATTCCGCTGGATATTCTTTTTGAAGTTCTATATAGCTTTTTCCTTCAAATATTCCAAAATCCTGTTCACAGAGCAACTCTTCTTTTTCTATCGGAATTTCTCTCTCCTCAGCGATTATCCTCGCTGTATCATAGGCTCTCTTTAGCGGACTTGTAATAATTTTCTCAATAGGAACTCTTGACAAAAATTTTGCCATCTCTCTCGCCTGTTTTTCTCCTATTTTATTTAATGGAATATCCGTTTTTCCATAGTATTTTCCAAGTATATTATAGTCGGTTTGACCATGTCTGACAAAATAAATCTCCATTTTTCTTTTTTTCTCCTTGACCTTAGAGGATTCATCCTATATAATAATGAATAAATTGGCTATGTTTCTTGCATTTTTTGTTTTTTTAAACAAACATCCTTCTCTATTGTATCAGCAATTATTTCAGATAGCAAGAACCGTATGACTTTGCAAAAACATAGTCGACAAATATCCAAAAGAAAGGAGTAATTTAAGATGAATTCAAAGGAAACTTTACCAAAAGACCCATTTATTTTATACAGCTTTATCAATACTCGCCTCAGAGACTTCTATCCATCTTTAGACCATCTCTGTTCAGACATGCAGGTTTCTAAAGAGGATATTAATTATGAACTGAATCATTTTGGCTTCACATACGATGAGAAAAAAAATCAATTTGTGTAGACAATATCTTAGGCATAAAGAAAAGGCTGTCATAAGAGATTATTCTCATATATACTATATGATTAAAATCTCCTATAACAGCCTTTTTTGTTCGTCTTTATGGCTTATATACTCAAAAAGGTACGAATTTATAGCTTAGTAACATTAGTTGCCTGTGGTCCTTTTGCTCCTTCTACGACATCGAACTCAACGCTTTGTCCCTCTTCTAAAGATTTAAATCCTTCCATATTCAATCCTGTATAATGTACAAAAACGTCTTTGCCCTGCTCATCTGAGATAAATCCATATCCCTTTTGATTATTGAACCACTTTACTGTACCTTTGCTCATGATGTTACCTCCAAAATAAATATTATTCCCGCCAAAATTAGCGATGTTCCTATAATATCATATAAAAAATGGAAAGTCAACAAAGGTGTAAGAATTATTTAAATATTTTGAATGTTCATTTTTTTCAAAATTTATTCTTTTTATTTTGTTTTTGATATATTTTGAGTGTATTTTTGTCTTTTTTTGTGTTTTTTTAGAAAATTATAGAATTGAAATACGATGCTTCTGCCTCTCATATAAATAAACAGAATCGGATAATACCTCCTCCGCAGAAACGATAGAATTGTTCGCCTGTCTCACAAGCTGATATAAATCTTCCTTTTTTAAATATTGGGTCACAGGAACTAAAATAACCTCATGGATACTGCTTGGCAGAATAAAGAAATCTCCCCCAATCTGTCTTCCAAACTTCTCCAATACCGGCTCATACAACATACATATGGCTCCGTGAATTCCTATCTGATTCGTCAAAATATAAACTTCTCCGCCATCCTCTCCTATATCGACATAATCTCTAAGCACTTCTCTCATCGTCCTAAGTCTCGCTGGGAAAAAGTTCGGTGTATTCTCCTTTCCAATCTCGTATAATTGCTCGACCTCTTTATTCCATGCCTCCATCTCAAGGTTCGTAATCAAAGCAGTCGAGACACCTACCTCATCTTGATATGCCAACCATCGAAAAGTAATCGCTAAATCCAGTATCTTAAGATGCGGAACTTCCTGTAAAATATCTTGATTCTTATCATAACTAATCAATCTCATAATAATACGGTCAGAAATGGCAGAAAAATCTCTGATGGAAACGGGAAGGGAAAAACCGCAATCCATATTATTCTCATATAAGTCTGCTATCTGTCTCAAAATCTCCCTCTCACTCTCCCCATCCATATATCGCTCATAAAAAGAGTTTAGCTCAATGGAGGGAGAAACTTGGCTCCCCTCTCTGTGAATATAGAGACTGTCTACATATAAGCCGTTATTCTTATTTAATTTTTTAATAAAGACATGACATTGCTGTCCGTCTATTATCTCATCTACAATATGCTCCTTCACATACTGCAAAAATTGCTCGTAATTCATCTAGTCCTCCTTAAATTTCATTTGAAAACATGTCTTCTACCATATATTACCATATTTTATTTTTTTTTACAATTATAATAATATGAAATTTTTCTGAAAATTTCTGGAAGAAAAAATAAAAGTCCTAGAAACTCTGTCACTCTCGAATTGGATTTTCCTCCATCCGATAATGACAAAATTTCTAAGACTTTCCTAAAATACCTACTAAAACGGACGATACTATAGACAAAAGATTCGTCATCGTTTGGCCATGCACAATGATTATAGCTCTAGTACTTTTGTACAAGTAGCCGCAATTGCTCCATCCCCGATATGACATGCCACACTGAGGGAGAGCGGTGCAATATGAATCTCATATTCTGGAAAAACTTTCTGTATCTTTTTTCTCCATTTTTCTCCATGCTCCTTACTTCCAGAGTAAGAGGCATCAATGACAACCTTCTCTCCCGCAAATCTCTCCTGCATATCTTTCTTGATTGCCTCGATAACAACGCGCTCTGCCTGCTTCATTCCTCTTGATTTCGCATAGGAATCCAGCTTCCCGCCTTGAATCTGGAGAACTGGCTTTAGATTCAACACAGTTCCAATCATCGCTGCGGCTGGTGTAATTCGACCGCCTTTTTTTAGATACTTTAACGTCTCAAGAGCGATATAAATACTGGCCTCTAATGCCTCTTCCTCTAAAACTTCTTTTATCTTCGCCCCGTCATAACCTCTCTCAATCATCGAGAGGGCATCTAATACAGAGCGCCTTTGTGTGACGGAAATCCTCCTATTGTCTACGACAAAAACTTTCCCGTCATAATCCTCCGCCAACATATTAGCGGTCTGGCAAGAACTACTTAGGGCGCTGGACATTGGAATATGAATAATCTCATCATATTCCTTTAAAATTTCATCCCATAAATTCGTAATCTCTCCAGGAGAAGGCTGGGAAGTTGAAATATCTATGTCATTTTTTAATAACTCGTAGAATCTTTCCTGTGTGAGATCCTTTCCCTCAAAGCAAAGCTCTCCATCAATAAAAAAAGGCATAGAAATAAAAAATACTCCCATATCCTTCGCTTCCTCTGGACTCATACTACTGTTACTATCTGTAACAACCGCAATTTTCTTCATGCTTTTATTCCTTTCTATCTACCTACGCACGATTTCTTCCTATTCCTTTATTAATACCCTCAATACTTCTGAGATATACATGGTATGATAATCCTTCTGTGGATACCATTTTCCATCTAATTCTTTTACATTATCGAAAAATCCTTCTGGCTCTAACACAGTCTGATATAATTTCTTACAAACTAAAATCATCTCTGCCTCAGCAAACGCCACGGTATCATCGACAAAATAAGGAGTCAGTCCAGCCTTAGCAATCTTATCCTCATCTCTTCCAGAAATACTTCCGCATATATTCAACGCTTTTCTATATTCCTCCTTATAAAAAGAAATAGTAAAAGTATCGTTGGCATCCACAAATTCTTTTGTATAGCGCTGTGGGCGAATATAAGTTGTCACTACATTCTTTCCCCAGTTTACACCAACTCCACCCCAGCTCGCTGTCATTGTATTAAACTTATCCTTCGTCCCAGCTGTGATAAGCATCCACTGTTTTCCAATTTTAGAAAAAGGGTTAAACTGCAATTCTTCTATCTTTATCTCTTTATATGACATATCCTTTCTTCCTCCTAAAAAATATAAATTTAACTATAGTATATTCGCTCTCCAATTATCCGTCAAGAATTTTTCTTTTTGACCTAGCGTAAAATTTTTGTTCGTTGGGGAATTGCTGGAATGGGATGAGACGCAAAGATAGGTGGGAGATATAGTTTTGAATGGGATGAGACGCGAAGAGAGGAGGGAGGTATAGCTTTGAATGGAATGAGACGCGAAGAGAGAGCCGATATGTCCTCTAAAAACACGTTCGTTCCCACGGTTTTTCGATATACTTAGCTTTGCCGCTTCCCGCAAACTCACGCCTACGGCGTTCAAACAGTGCTCCAGCGGCAAAGCTAAGT
>JAUUSJ010000156.1 GCA_030841965.1 Blautia sp. | reverse complement strand
TCGAAAAACCGTGGGAACGAACGTGTTTTTAGAGGACATATCGACGAACTCTCTTCGCGTCTGTTTCCAGCTCTCTTCGCGTCTGTTTCCAACTCTCTTCGCGTCTGTTTCCAACTCTCTTCGCGTCTGTTTCCAGCTCTCTTCGCGTCTGTTTCCAACTCTCTTCGCGTCTGTTTCCAACTCTCTTCGCGTCTGTTTCCAGCTCTCTTCGCGTCTGTTTCCAACTCTCTTCGCGTCTGTTTCCAACTCTCTTCGCGTCTGTTTCCAGCTCTCTTCGCGTCTGTTTCCAGCTCTCTTCGCGTCTGTTTCCAGCTCTCTTTGCATCTGCCCCCACCACAGCAATAATCCAATTAGCAAAAACTTTACGCTATTAAAAAATAAAAATGAAATAAAACATAAAATATATGAACATATACTTTGTTAAAATCGTATAAAACGCTCATAAAAATCATATAAAAATATTAAAATTAAATAAAATCAAAAAACACAACAAAATAATCATAAAAATAACAAAGTAATCATATAATGGGGTTGATTTTATGATTTATTTATGATAAATTATCATTACAACATAACACAAGGAACATAAATGGTTGCAACCAAATAAAATTTATGAATAATGTGAACATTTGATTAGGAGGTACAAAATGAGTAAAATTGACGAAATCACAAGAGAGAGCTGGATTATGAGCACATTCCCAGAATGGGGAACATGGTTAAATGAGGAGATTGAAAATGAGGAAGTAAAACCAGGCACAGTGGCAATGTGGTGGTTAGGATGTACAGGGATGTGGTTTAAGACTCCAGAGGACTGTAATATTACTGTTGACTTATGGTGTGGAAATGGAAAGAGAACTCACGGTGACGGAAAAATGAAGGTTGGACATCAGATGGCAAATATGTGCGGTGCAAGAGCAATGCAGCCGAATCTTCGAGCAGTACCTTTTGTAATTGACCCATTTGCAATTAAAAAAGTGGATGCAGTTTTGGCAACTCATTATCATCAAGACCATATGAGTGCAGAGTATGCGGCACATGTCATTCAAAGTGGACTGACGACAGTGAATGAAAAAGGTGAGGTAATTCCAGTGCCATTCATCGGACCTAAGAAATCCGTAGAGTTATGGCAAAAATGGGGAGTTCCAGCGGACAGATGTATTACAGTAAAACCTGGAGATTCCATTAAGATTAAAGATATTGAGATTATCGCATTGGATTCTTTTGACCGTACTTGTCTTGTGACAACAGACTCCACAGGTCCAGATAGAGAAGAGCTTACAGGAATTTGCCCAACGGATATGGATGATAAAGCTGTTAACTATTTGATTAAGACTCCAGGAGGAAATATTTATCATAGTGGTGATTCTCATTATTCCATTTATTTTGCAAAACATGGTAAGGATTATGATATTGATGTTGCATTTGGTTCTTATGGAGAGAATCCAATCGGTATGGCAGATAAGATGACATCTTGTGATATTCTTCGTATGGCAGAAGCTTTACAGTGTAAAGTAGTGATTCCAATTCACTATGATGTATGGACAAACTTTATGGCAGATGTGAATGAGATTAGAGTATTATATGATATGAAAAAAGACCGCTTAGACTATAAATTCCATCCATTCTTCTGGGAAGTAGGCGGAAAATACGTATATCCAACAGATAAAGATAAGAAAGCTTATCATCATAGAAGAGGATTCGAGGATTGCTTTGAGGCACCTCAAAATATTCCTTTCCGCTCTTGTCTATAAGAGAATATTTTATATTTGATAGAGAAAAGAGAATGTCTTTGACTGTCTAGTTAGTATGGAATGAAAATTAGTAAAATATAAGAGGATATTTGAGAAATATTAACTAGGCAGTTAGGGTGTGGGACTATAGAGTTTTTAATAAGACTTTTCATCGGGCAGTTAGAAGATGAAATGTTAGAAGATGAAATGCTAGAAGATGAAATGGGAAGCTTTCAATAAGATTTTTATTGGATAGTGAGATAGAAAGCTCCAAAAGTAGTTTCACTAGATAGGATGAAATGTTATAATAATAACTTGAGATTTAGGGAAAAAGGGAATATCTTTTATCACTATGAAACTTATGATAGGGAAGTGTATCTATAGAGTTTATGATAGAAAAATATATCTGTAAAACTTATGATATAGCAGCATTTGTAAGGCTTATGATATAGCAGCATTTGTAAGGCTTATGATATAGCAGCATTTGTAAGGCTTATGATATAGCAACATTTGTAAGGCTTATGACATGGCAGCATTTGTAAGGCTTATGATATAGCAGCATTTGTAAGGCTTATGATATGGTAATATTTGTAAGGCTTATAACATGGCAGTATATTTATAAAACTTATGATATGGCAGTATGTATGGTAGTATATCGCAGGAGGTAAGCATGTTAAAGGAATTTGTGGAAAAAAAGCATTATAAATTTGCACAGAGCGCTCCAAGTTGGCAGGAGGCAATTCGTATGAGCTGTGAGTCCTTGGAGGCAGATGGGACTGTGGAGGAAAATTATAAGGAAGATATTATTCGGTGTGTGACAGAATATGGTCCATATATTGTAATTATGCCAAATGTGGCGATGCCGCATTCACAGGAATGTGCAAAGGGAGTACATAAAACAGAGATTGGATTTATGAAATTAGAGGAAGCGGTTAGTTTTGAGGAGGGCAATCCTGAGATGGATGCGAAATTATTCTTCACATTGGCATCTTGTAATCCAGAACAGCATCTTGCAAATATGCAGAGACTTTCTAATTTGATGATGAATGAGAAGGTGATGGAGGCGTTGCTTGATGCAAAGGCACCGGAAGATTTAATTGAGATTCAGGAAAAATATATGGAAGAATAGGAAAGATAAAGAGGGAAAAGGTTATGGAAATTTTGATGACAATATGGACCTATTTTGCGACGAATATCTTACAGCAGCCTGCATTTATGATTGGTTTAATTGTAATGATTGGTTATATCTTGTTAGGGAAGACATGGTATGATGTGTTAGCGGGCGTAATTAAGGCAATTGTCGGATATTTGATTTTGACAGTAGGTTCCAATGGATTGGTAAGTAACTTCCGTCCAGTATTGGTTGGATTGAAGGACCGTTTTAATATGGACGCCATGGTAATTGACCCATATTTTGGACAGAATGCCGTGACGGACGGTGTGGAGAAGGTTTTTGGAAAAGGGTTTGGAAATGCGATGATTCTTCTTCTGATTGCTTTCCTTGTCAATATTTTACTTGTTCGTTTTAGTAAATATACAAAGCTTAGAGCTTTATTTACGACAGGTCATGTGCAGGTTCAGCAGTCTGCGACGGCGTACTGGTTAATCTTATTTGCTTGTCCATTCTTGGCGGACAGTGATATAAAGATTATTATCGTTATGGCAATTATTTTGGGTGCTTACTGGGCAGTTGGCTCTAACTTGACGATTAAACCATGTCAGGAGTTGACGGACGGAGCGGGATTTTGTCTCGCACATCAGCAATCTTTTGGTGTTGCCATAAATACTTGGTTGGCAGAGAAATTATTTAATAAAAAGGGTAAAAAATCAAAGAAAATCGATGATATTGAGCTTCCAGGTTTTATGTCTATCTTTAATGAAAATATGGTATGTACATCTATTTTGATGTTAATCTTCTTTGGAGCAATCCTCTGTATTTTGGGTCGCGATTACTTGACAGAGCAGGGATTTTTGGAAGAGGGCGCAAGTATGGTATTTTATGTGATTGAGACTTGCCTCTACTTCTCTGTATATCTTGCAATCTTACAGCTTGGTGTTCGTACTTTCGTTACGGAGCTTACAGCTTCCTTCCAGGGTATTGCAGATAAGCTTCTTCCAGGTTCTGTTCCTGGTGTTGACTGTGCGGTTATCTATGGTTTTGGTTCTGCAAATGCCGTTCCAATCGGATTTCTTGCAGGATTTGTAGGACAGATTTTGGCAATCGCAGTGTTGATTATATTTAAGAGTCCAGTGCTTGTTATTTGTGGATTCGTTCCAGTATTTTTTGATAACTCTACAATCGCGGTATTTGCGAATGAAAAGGGTGGTATTAAGGCCGCACTTATCCTTCCATTCCTTTCTGGTATTTGTCAGGTATTTGGCTCTGCGCTGATTGCAGGATGGACTGGAATGGCAGCCTACGGCGGATATTTAGGAATGTGGGATTGGGCTGTTGTATGGCCAATTATGACAGTAATTATGAAGTTCCTTGGTGTTGTCGGTATTATTATTGTCGCAGTTGGATTACTTGCAATTCCACAGATTCAGTATAAGAAAGATAAAGAGGGATATTTCTTAATCACAGAAGATTATGAGGCTTATAAAGAGCTAAAAGGGATTGAGTAGAAGAAATTCTCTAGAAAAAGGAAATTAGATAAAGGAAAAATGTATAATACGCTATAGAAAGAAAAAGATTCATTTTTAATATGGCGCAAAATAAATAATATGACAAGAGTCAAAAAGTCAAAAACCCGATATAAGCTTGCTTTTGAGAGGATTTTTGAACTTACGACTTGCCAAAAACAGGAAGAATATTTTATAAAAAGAAAGGAAGTAGTAAAAATGGCAAAGGATAATTTAAGTATGTTAGTATGTTGTGCAAATGGAGCAGGTTCTAGTTTAATGATGAAAATGACACTTCAGAAAGTATGTGATAAGGTTGGAATAAAACCTTCTAAGATTCATCACTGTGCATTATCAGAGGGAAAGAGCGCAGCTGCTCAGTTTGATATTGTATTCTGTGCTCAGAATTTTGCGAATATGTTTAAGGACGCAGAGAAAAAGGGAACAAAGATAATTGCTCTTCGTAATATCATGTCTCCAAAGGAGATGGAGGAGAAGATGAGAGATAATGGTATTATCTAGTCATTAGAATTTGGTAGAGAGTTTCTGTACATCTGGGAAAGTGAGTTTTCTCAGTTGTACAGATGCTTGACAGAGTTTTCAAAGTAAAATTAAATGAAAATTGTACATAAAAACTGCTCTTTCATTTAGAAATTTGCGAGGGTTTTATTAAGTGACGCAAAAATAGAAATGTTTTTGATAAAATATTCATAAAAAATAAAAAAATAGATGACAACAATCATAAAATGCAATATACTAATACATAAACAGAGAAAGTTTATTTGCTTTATCTATTTTAGGTCATATTAGTCGTCAAATATCTGTATATCTGTGGAAGCGAGCTTCCCTATCTGCACAGTTGATTGACGGAACTTTCATAGTAAATAAGGTAAGGAGTATATTTTATGAAGAGAGAACGAGCATATGTAGACAATAGAAGAAATAAGATACTTGAGGTAATGGAGGCTCAGCCAGGAATTAAGGTGGCAGATTTAGCCAAAATGTTTGATATTTCTGCAGTTACAGTGAGAAGAGATTTGCAGTATTTGGAAGATAATAAAAAGTTAGTTCGTTTTTACGGAGGCGCTCAGGTGACAGAAAAAAAGGAGCAAGAGCAAGATGAGGTGAAGCTGTACAGGGACTTAATTGCTCGCTATGCGGCTACTTTAGTGGAGGACGGAGATAGCATTTTTATTAATACAAGTGCAAATGCGATTAGTATGCTACAGTATATTGATAAGCGAAATGTCACAGTAATTACAAATAATGGAAGAGCTTTGAATTATGAGCATAAGGATGGTATCAGTGTCATTTTGACAGGCGGAGAGCTGAGATATCCCAAAGAAGCGATGGTTGGGGATTTTGCGATTCGTAATCTTCAGACCGTTGTCGCAAAGAAATGCTTTGTCGGTTGCAGTGGATTTTCAGAGGAGTGTGGTATGACGACTGAGATTGCCACTGAAGTGAATATTAATGAACTTATGATTAAAAATGTCGCAAAAGAGAATTATATTCTCGCAGACCATACAAAGATTGGAAAGAATAGTAGTTTTATTAGCTGTGGAATTGAAAATATTAAAAATCTTATTACGGATGAGCTGGCATCACAGGAAGTTATCGAGCAGATTCGAGATAGGGGTGTCCATGTTCATATCGTAAAGAGAGAAGATTTTGGTTTATAAGGATAAATCAAATATCACAAAAGATAAAAAATGTATATGGCGAAGGAAGAATAAGAGCCATATACGACCTAAATATACGTATATAAGTATAATACGTTTATTCTATAAAGCGATGAGAGAAGTTTTTGGGTTTCAGTCTACGGTTTTGTCGATAGGTATCATAGGGGTCAAAAGACCTTTTGGTCCCAACATCATTGTTTCGATTTATGTATGATTTTCCTATGGAGGATGATGGTTATGTTAAAAACATATACTTTGGGATTATATGAGAAATCAATGCCTTCCTCATTAAGTTGGAGGGAGAAGATGGATGCGGCGAAGGCAGCAGGATTTGATTTTATTGAGATTAGTATAGATGAGACGGATGAGAAATTAAAGAGACTTGATATGTCAAAAGAGGAGAGATTAGAACTCGTCAGAGAAATGTACGAGAGTGGCATTCCAATTCGCACGATGTGTTTATCGGGACATAGAAAATACCCATTGGGAAGTAATGAGCCTGAGATAGAGAGACGCGGCATGGAGATTATGGAAAAAGCGATTGCCCTCGCAGATGACTTGGGAATTCGTATTATCCAATTGGCGGGTTATGATGTCTATTACGAGGAGGGTTCAGACGAGACGAGAGCTCGTTTTGAGAGAAACTTAAAGAAAGCAGTGCATATGGCGGCGAAGGCGGGAGTGCTCCTTGGATTTGAGACGATGGAGACAGAATTTATGAATACAGTGGAGAAATCTATGAAATACGTAAATATCGTAGATTCCACCTATCTCAATGTATATCCTGACTGTGGAAATATTAAAAATGCGGCAGTTACTTACGGAACGGACGTATTAGAAGACTTAAAGATGGGACATGGACATCTGACTTCGATGCATTTAAAGGAGACGGTTCCAGGAAAGTTTAGAGAAATTCCATTTGGAACGGGTCATGTAGATTTTGAGGCGATGATTGAGACCGCCTGGAGCTTGGGAGTCAGAAAATATGTGACAGAGTTTTGGTATACAGGAAATGAAAACTGGGAGGAGGATTTGGTCTTCGCTCACAATATGATGGGAGATATCTTGGACAGACAAGAAGAGAAGGAGTAAGCTATGAAAGCAGTAAAAAAAGTAATCGGAAAGTTAAATAAATGTTATTCTATTGCCCCTCTTACTTATGAGGGAGAGGAATATTTTCTTGTGGCAGCGGAAAAGCAAGACCCATGTTATCTATTTGATACAGAGGGAAATAAGGTAGATACCGTCTGGGAAGGTCCTGGCGGAGTTATGAGTATGGTTCAAGTTCCAGGAAGTAATGGACAGTTTTTGGCGACTCATAAGTTTTATTCTCCTAACGATTCTAAGGAAGCTAAAATCGTTATTGTCACACCGAAGGCAAAGGGAGACTGGGAGGTTCGCACATTAGTGGAATTGCCACATGTACATCGCTTTGATATCGTAAAGAGAAATGGCGTCAATTATTTGATTGCATGTGCATTAAAATCTGGACATGAATTTAAAGAAGATTGGTCTATGCCAGGAAAAGTTTATGCGGCAGTGCTTCCAGAAGATTTGAGTTCATTTGATGATGAGAATCAGTTAGAGCTCACTGTATTAAAGGAAAATATGTTGAAAAACCACGGTTATTATAGAGTAGTGGAAGACGGAGTAGAGACAAGTGTAGTATCAGCAGACTGCGGAGTCTTTCAGTTTATTCCTCCAGAAAATAAGGACGGCGAGTGGGAGATTAAGACGCTTATCACCGATGCGACAAGTGATGCGGCATTAGTTGATTTGGATGAGGATGGAGAGAAAGAATTGCTCACGTTGGCGCCATTTCACGGAGAGAAAATTCGCATTTATAAGAAAATGGATGGAGAATTTAAGCAGGTTTATGAGTACGAGAAGACGGCAGAATTTACTCATGCAATCTATGCTGGAACTTTACTTGGAAAGCCAGCGGCAGTGGTCGGACATAGGAAAGGTGAGAGGAATTTAATTGCATTTACGTACGATAAGGAAGCAGGGGCGTATAAGAGTGAAATTCTAGATTACGACTGTGGTTCGGCGAATGTATATCACTATATGAAAGATGGCAAGGATATCATCATCGGGGCAAACAGAGAGATTGATGAGATTGCTATGTACGAGATTGAAGAATAGGAGTGAAGCTGGAATTTGACGGGGCAAACGAATGAGGTCAAATGAAGGTGGTTTGGTAAAATATTTAGTAAGTACGAGGAGATATATAAAATGTTAGAGCAATTGAAATTAGAAGTGTACGAGGCGAATATGGAGCTTCCAAAGAGAGGACTTATTACCTATACTTGGGGAAATGTGAGCGGGATAGATAGAGAAACTGGATATTTTGTAATTAAACCGAGCGGGGTGGATTATGATAAGTTGACAGCGGATGATATGGTTGTGATGGATTTGGAGGGGAATAAGATTGAGGGCAAATATAAACCTTCCTCTGATACGGCGACGCATATCGAGCTTTATAAAAAATATGAGGAGATTGGCGGGATTGTCCATACACATTCACCTTATGCGACGTCTTGGGCGCAGGCTGGAAGAGGGCTTCCTCTATATGGAACGACTCACGCAGATTATTTTTATGGGACGATTCCTTGTGCGAGGTGTTTGACTCAGGAGGAGATTGATGCGGGATATGAGAGAAATACAGGAGTTGTTATTATTGAGACGTTTGAGGAGCTTGGGTTGAATCCTATGTATACGCCTGGGGTACTTTGCACGAATCATGGACCGTTTACTTGGGGAAAGGATGCTGCAGAGGCGGTGCATAATGCGGTTGTGCTTGAGGAGGTTGCTAAGATGGGAGTTTTTACGGAGATAGTGAATCCGAAGGTGAAGGATGCGCCGGATAGGATTCGAGATAAGCATTTCTTTAGGAAGCATGGAGAGAATGCTTATTATGGGCAGTGATTGAGAGATGATTGGTTGAGGGGTCAAGGGGCAGAGGTTAAGAGACAGATGCTAGGAGACGGATGCTGAGAGACAGATGCTAAGGGATAGATGATAAGGGACAGATGTTGAGAGACAGACGCTGAGAGGCAGATGCTAAGGGACAGATGATAAGGGACAGATGCTGAGAGGCAGACGCTAAGAGAGCGAGCAGATATCTCCTCCGCAAACACGTTCGTTCCCACGGTTTTTCGACATACGCTGATTTTTGCCGCCTCCCGCAAACTCACGCCTACGGCGCTCAAACAGTGCTCCAGCGGCAAAGCAATGTCATTTAGTTAAGATTGAAGT
>JAUUSJ010000155.1 GCA_030841965.1 Blautia sp. | reverse complement strand
GAACGAACGTGTTTTTAGAGGACATATCTACGAACTCTCTTCGCGTCTGTCCCCATCTCGTCTATCCCCATCTTCCCATCCACTTGACGAAGCTTTCATAAAAAAATAGATTAACCACTGGTTGAATATATTATTAGGACACTATATCATATACTTAACGAAGGAATTTTATTATCACCAGCAGTTAATCTATTTTATTATGAAATGAAATAAACTTATATCAGTTTACAATAATCCCAGTTTAAGGACTTACCCTAAAAGACCTTTCATAACTTCATAAGCTCCATTTTCTTCGATTTCTTTCACATATTTTGTCACTGCTTCCTCAAATCCATCGATTGCTGTTAAGTCTTCACCCCAGAAATCTACATTAGAAGCGATTGCCTTTACGTAGGAAGCGGCATCATCATCTTTATGAGCAAAGAAGAAATCAAGAACTGCAGCATCGTCTTTGATTTCGTATTCCTGTCCATTTCTAAGACCAATCATTGCATTTTCTTCCATGCGCACACCGCGGTAGAAAGCAAGATAGAACGCAAAAGATGCAGTAATGCATTGAGGCAATGTATTCGTCTTCTCAATATACCCTTTCAGAGAAGGCATAACACGGGCTTTCCACTTGGATGTGGAGTTAAGGGAGATGGCAAGTAATGCATGGTCGATAAATGGATTTTTAAAACGCTCTGTCACAGAGTGAGCGAAGTCCTCTAACTCTTCTTTTGGAAGTGTTAAAGTAGGGATAATTTCATCGTAGATTGTTTTGTTCATAAATTTGCAGATGACATCATCCTCCATGCAGTCTCTCACGATATCTTGACCAGCGAGGTATGCACCTAAAACCATAGATGTATGGGCGCCGTTTAAGATACGAACCTTTCTCTGCTTATAAGGTTTATGGTTATCTGTAATGAGAACAGGAAGTCCTGCCTTGTCAAATGGAAGTTCAGCCTTTAAGCTTTCTGGTCCCTCGATTACCCAGAAACCAAAGATTTCTCCTGTATCGATAATATTATCCTTGTATCCGAGCTCCTCACAGATTTGCTCCGCCTCCGCCCTTGGATATCCTGTTACGATACGGTCTACTAAAGTAGAGCAGAAAATATTCTCTTCCTTAATCCAGTTGATAAACTCATCTTCGAGCTCCCACTGGTTTGCGTACTGGAGAACACATTTCTCTAATTCTTTTCCGTTATCATCGATTAACTCACAAGATAAAATAACGAATCCTTTTCCAGCTTCTTTTCCGAATTTCTGGAAACGGCGATATAAGAACTGTGTTAATTTTCCAGGGTAGGAGTTTGCAGGAGCATCGTCGAATTGACAGGAAGGGTCATAGGCGATACCTGCCTCTGTTGTATTACAAGCGATATATCGTAAATCTGGATTATCAGCACATGCCAATACTTCATCGTATTCTTTATAAGGGTTGAGACAACGGCTTACACAGGAGATGACACGTTTTTGATTCACTTTCTGACCGTTCTCAAATCCGCGGAGGAATAAAGTATAGAGTCCCTCCTGCTCGTTAATCATATCGGCAAGGCCAGGAGCGATAGGCTGGCAGAGTACGACTTTTGAATTAAAATCTGCCTTCTCATTCATCATATCGATAAAATAATCGACAAAGGCGCGAAGGAAGTTTCCCTCACCAAACTGAAGAACACGCTCAGGAGCGTTTTCTAGAAGATATCCATCATAATTTTGTTCTTTTAAAGTTGCATAACATAGTTTTTTCATAAATTTATACCGAACCTTTCCTCAGCTCCCAGTCATCATGAAGGAGGTTAGGGATGACTGGGAGTAAAAAATTTATAGTGTGACTCCCTGCTTAAAGATTGCCATATCATGGAATCCAGCGATTTCGGATTTTACCTGTTTTCCAGAAGCCACTTCGATTACATAGTCAAAAAATTGATTTTTCAGAGTATCCATATCCGTTCCCTCGACGAGTACGCCACAGTTAAAATCAATCCAGTTTTTCTTATTCTCATAGAGTGTGGTATTGCTGGATAATTTAATGGTAGGAACTGGTGAGGCAAATGGGGTTCCTCGGCCAGTTGTAAAAAGGACGATATGGGCACCGGAAGCTGCCAGGGCAGTGGAAGCGACTAGGTCATTTCCAGGTGCGCTTAGAAGGTTTAAGCCCTTTTCTTTGACTACCTCGCCGTATGAGAGGACACCACAGACTGGAGCGGAGCCAGATTTTTGGGTACATCCCATGGATTTGTCCTCAAGTGTGGAAATTCCTCCTTTTTTATTGCCTGGAGAAGGATTTTCATAGATGGTCTGATTATGGCTCTTAAAATAATTTTTAAAATCATTGATTAAGTCAACGGTTTGGTTGAAAAGCTCCTCATTTTTACAGCGATTCATAAGTAGAGTCTCAGCGCCGAACATCTCAGGAACCTCCGTTAATATAGTGGAGCCGCCTTTGGAGATTAATAAATCAGAGAAGGCTCCTACCGTTGGGTTGGCAGTAATTCCAGACAATCCATCGGAACCGCCGCATTTCATACCGATAATCAGCTCGCTACAGCTAATCGGTTCTCTTTTGAAAGTGTTTACATATCCTGCAAGCTCCTCAATGAGAGAGAGTGCGTCTGCGATTTCATCGGAAGATTCCTGACATACGAGGAATTTCACTCTGTTTTCATCATACTCTCCGATATATTTTTTCAACTCAGGTATATTGCTGTTTTCACATCCAAGTCCGAGGACAAGAACACCGCCGGCATTCGGATGCTGGATTAAATCAGCTAAGATTGTTCTTGTATGTTCCTGGTCATCTCCCATCTGGGAACATCCGTAAGGATGAGGGAATGCTACAATATCATCGATGGTTCCTGTCTTAAACTGCTGTGAAAGTCGCTCGATTTTTGTAGCGATATTGTTGACACATCCTACAGTCGGGATAATCCAGATTTCATTTCTAACTCCGACTTTTCCATTCGGGCGTCGGTAGCCTTGAAAGAAACGTTCCTCTGTCGGAGTGAGGTTGGACTCTTGCTTATCATAAGAATAAGAGAGCAATTCACCGAGGTTTGTCTTAATATTATGGATGTGAATCCAGCTTCCAGCTTTGATATCCTCTGTTGAGTGACCGATTGGAGAGCCGTATTTTATAATATTAGAAGACTTCGGAATCATCTTCAATGCGAATTTATGTCCCTGTGGGATATCTTCTAATAATGTAAGAGTCAAGCCCTCTAACTCAACCGTATCATCTTTTGATAGGGGGGAAAGGGCAACTGCTACATTGTCATCCGGATGTATGCGGATATAAGGTTTCATAATGCTTTCCTTTCTAGCACATCATCATATTATAGAAGGGATGATGCACTGGCATGTGAGATACATAATGTAAGTGCTTACATATATAATAGTACAGTTTTTAGGAGGTGTCAAGGCTAAAAATGGCAAAAAAACTGATTTTGGGAGAAACCACCAAAAGAAAACCTAAAAAATATACAAATTTTACAAAAATAATAAAGTTAAGCTTAGATATATTGACAGAAATATAATCTGGTGCTACAATCAAAAATGTAAGAGCTTACATTTTAAAGCAGTGAGATGCATAAAATGACAGCGAACGAAAATGAAAACTTTATGCTTATTAAATGAAAATTCTATATCAATAGACTAAGAAACGGACTTAAATGAAGAAAGATAAGAGGAATGAAATTTATGAAAAGTTCTGAATATCTCTTTTCTAATTTTCCTAATCCTTGGATATGGCAACGGAGGAATAGAAAATTTAAGGAGAGGGAAAAAAGGAATGAGAGAAGAGAAAGATTCATTGGAGGGAGCGAGGAAACAAGATGAAACTTAAGCAGCAAAAAGGAAGGAAGAGAAGATGAAAGGATTAAAGAAAATTCTGGTCGTTGCGTTATCTATTTGTATGGTAATTGGTATGTCAGTTTCCATGACAGGTTGTTCCGCAAGTGGTGGTAAGAGAATCATCCGAATTTCTCATGCACAGTCAGAGACTCATCCAGAGCATATTGGATTGGAGGCTTTTAAGGAGTACATAGAGGAAAATTTGGGTGATAAATATGAAGTTGAGATTTTCCCAAATGAGCTTTTGGGAGCACAGCAAAAGTCATTGGAATTAACTCAGACAGGAGCGATTGATTTCGTAGTGGTAGGAGCTGCAGTTGCAGAGAGCTTTGACAGTATCTATGAAATCTTCAGTATGCCATATTTATTCGATTCGGAGGAAATCTACCACCAAGTAATGTCCGATACGGAATATATGAAGAATGCAGTTTATAATGCGACGGACGCAGCAGGATTTCGGGCGCTTACATGGTATAATGCGGGAACGAGAAGCTTTTACTCTAAGACACCGATTAAGACTCCTGATGACTTAAAGGGAAAGAAGATGCGTGTACAGCAGTCACCTGCCAGCGTATCTATGACACAGGCGTTCGGAGCAGCGGCATCTCCTATGAGCTTCGGTGAGGTTTACACGGCGATTCAGCAAAATGTCATCGACGGGGCAGAGAATAATGAGCTTGCCTTGACGAATAACAAACATGGAGAAGTTGCAAAGTATTATACATATGATAAACACCAGATGATTCCTGACGTATTACTTGTGAACTTAAGTTTTTATGAGAGCTTAAGCGAGGAGGAAAAACAAATCTTTGACGAGGCGGCACAACTTTCCACAGAGATTGAGTTAGAAGAGTGGGATACACAGATAGAAGAGGCGAAAAAGATTGCGACAGAGACAATGGGAGTCGAGTTCATCGATGTAGATACAGACCTTTTCAAAGAAAAAGTATCATCTCTTCAGCAGGAGATGTTAGAGGAAAACCCAAAAATCAAGGATGTGTATGAGCATATCCAGCAGGTAAACGAGGAGGCGAAATAAATGAAAGCAGTCCGTGATATTTTAGACAAGATTTTGGTAGCATTTTGCTGTATTATCTTTGCACTTATGATTATAGTAGGAAGCTATCAGATTATCTCTCGTTATTTTTTCAATAGTCCAAGTACCGTCTCGGAGGAGTTACTTACTTATTCCTTCACATGGCTTGCTTTATTCTCCGCAGCTTACGTGTTTGGAAAGAGAGACCATATGAGAATGGGATTTTTGGCGGATAAATTGCCAAGTGGTAAGAAGAGAATTTTGGATATTGTGATTGAGATTGGAATCATCCTTTTTGCCGCAGTTGTATTAGTATACGGCGGTATCCGAATTATGAATTTGACAATGACTCAGGTCACAGCTTCCTTAGGTATTCCAATGGGAGTAGTATACACAGCAGTGCCACTTTCTGGCGTGATGATTGTTCTCTACGGAATTTTGAATATCTATGATTTGGCAAATGGAAATATAACAGAAAAAGTAGAAGAATAGGGGGAGAACAAATGGATATTGCAGTATTATCGGGATTAATTATTTTAGTATTGCTTGTTATTATGCTTGTTGCGGGTGTACCAATTTCTGTGGCACTTGGATTTTCATCTATCTGCGCAATTTTGCCGGTATTAAACTTAGAGGCAACCGTGCTCACTGGCGCACAGAGAATATTTTCAGGAATTTCTGTATTCTCACTTTTGGCGATTCCGTTTTTCATTCTTGCGGGAAATATTATGAATAAGGGCGGAATTGCAGTTCGTATTATTAACCTTGCAAAGCTTGTGACAGGTCGTGTACCTGGAGCACTTGCCCAGACTAACGTAGTTGCAAATATGTTCTTTGGTGCGATTTCTGGTTCTGGTACAGCGGCAGCTTCCGCCATGGGTTCTATTATTGGACCAATCGAGGAGGACGAGGGATATGACCCTAACTTCTCTGCGGCAGCCAATATCGCGACTGCACCTACAGGACTTTTGATTCCACCAAGTAATGTTATGATTACGTTCTCCTTAGTAAGTGGAGGAACTTCTGTAGCGGCTCTTTTCATGGCTGGATATATTCCAGGAATTTTATGGGGCTTAGCTTGTATGCTCGTAATCTTAGTATTGGCAAAGAAGAGAGGATATACAAGTACAGAGAGATTTACAGGTAAGGAAGCATTGAATGTCTTGATTCAGGCTCTCCCTTGTGTATTATTGATTGTTATTGTAATCGGTGGTATTATCGGCGGTATTTTTACAGCGACAGAGGGTTCCGTTGTTGCCGTAGTATACAGCTTAGTTTTATCCCTTTTCTTCTATAAGTCCATTAAGATAAAAGATATCCCAGGACTTTTAAAAGAAAGTGCAGAGATGACAGGTATTATTATCTTTTTGATTGGTGTATCTAGTATTATGTCATGGGTTATGGCATTTACAGGAATTCCAGGGGCTATTTCTAATGCATTACTTGGAATTACAAATAATAAGATTATTATTTTACTTATTATCAATGTCATCTTGATGGTAGTAGGAACATTTATGGATATGACACCAGCCTGCCTTATCTTCACACCTATCTTCCTTCCAGTTTGTACAGCACTTGGAATGAACACGATTCATTTCGGTATTATGTTAATCTTTAACCTCTGTATCGGAACAATCACTCCTCCTGTTGGAACAACATTATTTGTAGGTGTAAAGGTCGGTAAGGTAAAACTTGAGTCAGTTATCCCACAGTTATTAGTATATTTTGTAGCAATCTTTATTGTACTTATGCTTGTAACTTATATTCCACAGATTTCGCTGTTCTTGCCAAGTTTGATGGGATATGTGTAGGATAGAGAAATGGTATAGGCCATATGGGAGACAAGAACTTTTATGGATAGTGATGTCTGTTTTGGCAGACAAGTTTTATATGAAAGATATGGCTGAAATAAGGAACAACCTTGCTTAAGATTTTTGACCGTGGTATGATACAGATAAAATGAAGAAACTAGTTTTTATTATAGAAGTGATTTGTTTGTATATCACGAAGAAGGATAGAAGGGCAAGGAAAATGAATATATATGATGTATCAGAGAAAGCAGGAGTATCGATTGCTACTGTATCACGAGTGCTAAACGGCAGTGATAAGGTGAGCGAGAAGACGAAACGAAAGGTTTTGGAAGTGATGGAAGAAGGAAATTATACCCCCAATGTATTTGCGAGAGGTCTTGGACTAAATTCAATGAGGACAATCGGAATTATGTGCCCAGATGCCTCGGATACTTTCCTGGCAAATGGAGTTTACTATGCAGAACAGACGCTTCGCGAATATGGGTATGATACAATTTTAAATTGCAGCGGTTACAAGCTGGAACAAAAAAAGAAATCATTGCAGCTTTTACAGTCCAAAAGAGTAGACGCAGTTATTATGATTGGTTCTACCTACGTGGAAAAAGAGGAAGAAGACAGGAAATACATCTTGGACGCTGCAAAAGAAATTCCGATTGCCATTGTAAATGGATATATGGAAGGTGAGAATGTATACTGCGCCTTTTGCCATGATTTTTTGGCAACTTTTCAGGTGACAAGTGCATTGCTGGACAAGGGAAGAAGGCGAATTTTGTATCTATATCGTTCGGGGACTTCTTATAGTGGAATTAAAAAAAGAGACGGATATAAGACGGCGTTTTTGTCGAGAGAGATGTCGATTGACGAGCGATATATGGTACAGGTGGAAAATAATATCGAAAAGATTAAAGAGGTATTGTACGAATTGGAGGGACAGGGACTTTCTTTTGATGGAATTTTGACGAGTGATGACGTCTTGGCGATTGCTGGGTTAAAATACGCAAAAGAAAAGGGACTTCGTGTGCCGGAGGATATCGATATTATTGGGTATAATAATTCGATTATCTCTGTCTGCTCTGACCCTGAATTGACTTCCATAGACAGCAAGGTAAAGACGACGACCATCTCTGCCGTGAGAACACTTATCGATGCGTTAGAAGGAAGAGAGGCGGAGCAAAAGATTTGTGTGCCTTGTGAGATTGTCAAGAGGCAGACAACCAAATTTTAAGTCTTCGCCTGAGAAGGTTAGGAGGAAAAAGAAATGAAACAATTCATGGATAAAGATTTTTTATTGGAAACTGAGACAGCCCAGATGCTTTTTCATAAGTATGCGGAGAAGACACCGATTTTAGATTATCACTGTCATATTAATCCAAGAGAGATTGCGGAGGATAGAAAGTTTGATAATATTACTCAGGTTTGGCTCGGCGGTGACCATTATAAATGGCGTCAGATGCGCTCAAACGGAGTGGATGAAAAATACATTACAGGAGACGCATCCGACAGAGAGAAATTCCAAAAATGGGCAGAGACTTTGGAAAAAGCCATCGGTAATCCACTTTATCACTGGAGTCATTTAGAGCTTCAGAGATATTTCGGATATATGGGAGCTTTAAACGGAGAGACGGCTGAGGAAGTATGGAATATTTGTAATGCGAAATTGCAGGAAGATTCCATGACAGTAAGAAATCTGATTAAACAATCTGGCGTGACATTGATTTGTACGACAGATGACCCAGTGGATTCTCTGGAATGGCATGAGAAGATTGCAGCAGATGATACATTTGATGTGCAGGTTCTTCCAGCTTGGAGACCAGATAAGGCGATGAATATCGAGAAACCAGAGTATTTGGATTATTTGAAAACATTGAGTGAAGTGAGTGGAGTGGAGGTTCAAAGCTTTGCAAAATTAAAAGAAGCGTTAAAGGTTCGCCTCGATTATTTTAATGAGCGAGGATGCAAGGTATGTGACCATGCGCTTGAGTATATTATGTATGTCCCAGTCAGTGATGAGGAGATTGAGGAAATCTTTGCGAGAAGAATGGCTGGAGAGGCTATGACGAAGGAAGACCAGTTGAAATTTAAGACGGCGTTCATGATTTTTGTCGGAAGACAGTATCATAAGCTTGACTGGGCAATGCAGATTCACTATGGTTGTAAGAGAGATAATAATGAGTTGATGTATCATAAGCTTGGTCCAGATACAGGATATGATTGTATCGATAATTATGCTCCATCTGCTCAGACAGCAGATTTCTTAAATGCGTTGATTAAGACGGATGAATTGCCTAAGACGATTCTTTATAGTTTGAATCCAAATGATAATGCTTCGATTGGAACGATTCTTGGATGCTTCCAGGATGCGAGTGTGGCAGGAAAAATTCAGCAGGGTTCTGCTTGGTGGTTCAATGACCATAAGCAGGGGATGACAGAGCAGATGACGTCTTTGGCTAATCTTGGATTGCTCGGGAACTTTATTGGAATGCTTACGGATTCTAGAAGTTTCTTGTCTTATACGAGACATGAGTATTTTAGAAGGATTCTTTGTAATTTGATTGGAAATTGGGTTGAGAATGGTGAGTATCCGGCAGATGAGAAGGTTCTTGGAAAGATGGTTAAGAATATTTCTTATTATAATGCGGTGAATTATTTTGGGTTTGATTTGTAGGAAAAGGATGGTTTAGGGTATCTTTAAGGATAGAGATGGATAGTGGGGACGGACGCTGAGGGGAGATGATAAGGGGAGACGCTAAGAGGGCAAGCAGATATCTCCTCCGCAAACACGTTCGTTCCCACGGTTTTTCGACATACGCTGATTTTTGCCGCTTCCCGCAAACTCGC
>JAUUSJ010000345.1 GCA_030841965.1 Blautia sp. | reverse complement strand
GAAAAATCGCTCCACTCTCTATCGTTTGCTGGGCAGATACCTGCCTTCTCTCTCAAAGCTGGATATTGGCGATTTATTTATTTTATACAATTTTCTCTTGATGTTCTGATACTCCAACAGTTAGAGCACGCCTTGTTCTTACATACATTCACTTTTAAATATCCTCGAAAATATATAAAACGAATGAACTTCTATAAAAATTCACTACCAAAAATACCTTTGTATTCATTAGCGATAGCATAAGGCTCGTGTCAAAACCTATTTATATTTAGAACAGACAGACTGAAAAATTCAATATTTTTGTACTATCTATTCCACACCTGAAAGAGTGAACTTCCTACACATCATTGTAATTTTTTTAATTGCATATATAATTTACGAAAAAATTTTATATGGCAAAGTCTGTATTTTATCTTAAAAAAATCTTCACTTTTGTTTATCGGTTCTTTTTAGGTATACGTACATGAAAATCGCAATTGCACATATTATGATATAGCCAAGCCAGCTATATTTATCTGGGATTTGTCCAAATATAAGCCATCCCAAAAATGCAGAGAATACAACTTGGGAATAATCGTATACGGATAATTCTTTGGCTGGTGCGTAACAGTAAGCGGCAGTGATAGAAAATTGTCCTCCTGCAGCGGATAGACCTGCCAGTAATAAAATAAATAGTTGAGTGATGGACATTGGATGGTAGTTAAATATTAAGTAGGGCAGGGTTACTAAACAAGAAAAAGTAGAAAAGAAAAATACGATAAACGGTCCCTTTTCTCCTCTTTGTCCTAGTATCCTGACAAGAGTATAGGCAAGTCCCGCAGACATCCCTCCCAATAATCCAATTAATGACGGAATAATATCCATACCAAATACTGTCGGTTTGATAATAAACAGCGCACCGATAAAAGCTATAATTACACAGATAAATTGAACTGGAGATATTTTTTCTTTTAGTAAAAAGAAGCTAAATAAAATCGCAAAAAATGGAGATAGTTTATTTAACATAGTAGCGTCTGCCAAAACTAAATGGTCTACTGCGTAAAAATTGCATAAGATGCCAAGTGTTCCAAAGGCAGACCGTCCTATTAAATAACCTAAGTTTTCCTTTTTTCCTGAGAAACTAATTTTATCTTTTTTAAGAATAATAAAAGCAAAAATTAATGCTACTAAATTCCTAAAAAAGCTTTTTTGAATAGAGGGAATATCTCCCGATAAACGAACAAATAGATTCATTAAAGCAAAGAAAAATGCTGCCATTAAAATAAATAATATTCCCTTATACTTTGTTTTTTCCATACCATTCCTCTTTTCTATTTTGTATCAAGTGTCATACAACTTTGGTTACGTTTTTCTATCTTGCATCAAATGTCATACAACTTTGGTTACGTACTTCCTAGCAAATAAGTTCTCTAAAAATAACATAAAATTTTTGTAAACAAAGAAACGTGGAGCCCATATTAAAACTATGTATCAACCGTTTCTACAAAAAGAATTTTATAGAATTTCGCCAGTACACAGCGAAGAGAGTTTATAGATATATCCTCTAAAAACACGTTCGTTCCCACGGTTTTTCGACATACGCTGATT
>JAUUSJ010000344.1 GCA_030841965.1 Blautia sp. | reverse complement strand
AGGCAGAGGTAGAAAATTCACTATCTTTGCCTGATTTTTCTTTTATAAAAACTTGCTCTTATATTTATGCAGCACAAAAAGACAGATTGCTATCTGCCTAAATTAACGATATACTTTTATCGATGTTATGCAACTCGATACAGAAAACTTACTGCTGACTTAGGCTTGACTTTGCGAGGGTCGGAACGCCCGGGTCTTACAGGTAAAAGATTCTTCTGTATCAGCGTCTCAACGTCAGGTGGGGAAATGTCATTTCGCAGGAAATAACGACATATATGAATTGCTATTGTGTAATTCATTTGATAAACATGTTTTGTACCTTTTTGTTGGATTATTACATGCATTGTAATGAGCTCACAATAATTGTAAAGGATTAAACGTGCGTATATTTCTTGCATGATATACTCCACCTTTTTTGAATGAAAGCAACATAATCCGATAGCATATTTCAATTCCCTGAACGATGTTTCGATGCCCCATCGCATTGCATAAACCTTCTTTATTTCTTCTACTGGAAAATCTTCCTTTGGAAGATTGGTAATTATACTTTCATACGAATCTTCTGAAATGGCAAACCTTACTACTCTAAAATTCAACGTATAAAATTTTTTGTCATATAAATCCAGATAGTCAAATGGACTGGATTTTGCAATAAATTTAAATTTTTGGGGTTTAGCTTTCACATCTTTTGTCTGTTTTCGGGTTAATATAAGTTGCATGTCGTGGTCAAACTCATTTTCATCAGGAAGGTCAAAACTTCCTGTCATGCTTCCCCCACCGCCATCCTTTACACGAATCAGATAATACATTCCTTTTTCTTGGACATGCGCAAAAATATTATATGTTTCATATCCTCTGTCTGCGATAAAAATTGTTTTTTTCTCTCCTTTATAACGGTCAATCATTTGTGTCATTGCCAATGATTCGTTTTCTAGCCTTGCAGGTTGTATCACAAGATCAATATATCGCTTCTCGCACAGGTCGAAAAGAGCATTCAGATGAATCTGATTAAATCCCCGATCAGTTGGTTGAGGCTGAAAATAAGTGCCTGCATCGTTTGGATTACGGGCAATGTTCAAATCTGAGCCATCACAAGCTAATAGTTGATAATCCTTATACTTTTTTTCGAATGAGAAACAAGAATTAAATTCATAAAACAAAAACTGGAATGCCTCCAGAAGTAGTTTGTTTCTCTGTTGACAGAACGCTGAAGCAGACGGGGTATCGACAGAGAACTGGAAATAATCCAGCAATTCTTTTTTTAAGCTTCCACTTTCCATAGAAAGAAGAAATTGAATTGTAGATACAAAATCAAGTTTTCTGTTCCGTGAAAAATCAACTTCTGGATTTTTTGAAAACAACCATGGGGCGGTCGCCATTTCATGGATTAAAGATGACAATTTGTTTTTTACATGTTCCGCAAATATCATAAGCGTTACCTCCAAAATGTAATACATTTAAGTGGCTTCGCCGCAAATTTTTCTATATTTGTCAAGGATTTTTTACAAAAAAAGAGCAGGGTATATATTTTTATATACCTTGCTCTGCAAGAGGCTGCCGACTCAATGTCTTAACTAAATGACATTG
>JAUUSJ010000343.1 GCA_030841965.1 Blautia sp. | reverse complement strand
TAAAAATAGTGTCTTCGACACTTCAACTCCCCTGCCCCTCAATCATGAGGGATAGGGGTTTCTTTTTGCTTCATTTTGCTTCATAATGGTCTTATGAATATCTTACAAAAAATTTTTATCGAACATTATGAAGAAATGATTTATCTTCAACATCCTCGTGATGCTATTGTTGAGAATGTAGAAAAAATGATTCATTGTGGCGATCCATCTTATGGTGGCGCCATGTATATTTGTCCCAATTGTGGTAATTTCAAATTTACTGCTTTTCGTTGTCATTCTCGCTTCTGTCCAACTTGTGGTAACATGTATTCCATTGACAGAACTACTGCTATGTCTTTTAAGATTATTGATGTACAACATCGGCATTGTGTTTTTACCATTGATGATTCTTTGCGGCCTTTTTTTCTTAAAGACCGTTCTCTTCTTAACTGCCTTTTTTCGGCAGTCAACAGCGTGATTTCTCGTATGTTCCATAAAGAAAATAAATCTGAATTATTTACTCCTGGATTTATTTGCGTCCTTCATACCTTTGGCAGAGATTTAAAATGGAATCCTCACATTCACTGCCTTGTTTCTGAAGGTGGTGTTGGTAATACTCTTTCCTGGCGACACTTCAAACATTTTAACTATCATTTTTTACGTGATGCGTTCCAAACTGCTCTTTTAAATGAACTCCATCAAAAAATAGGTCCAGCTTTCAAAAAAGTAAAATCTGCTATCTATGCAAAAGATAAAAATGGTTTTTATGTTCGCGCCATGCCTAACAAGTGTAATCCTTCTCAGGTTATCAAATATATCGGTCGTTATCTTGGCAGACCTGTTATTGCTACTTCTCGCATTGATTCTTACGATGGTGATTTTGTCACCTTCCATTACAACCGTCATGAAGACAATAAACTTATTACAGAAACTGTTCCTGTTTTGGAATTCATTGACCGCTTAACACAACACATCCCTGAAAAACATTTTAAAATGATTCGCTATTATGGTATTTACGCTCGTCACCGTAATTCTGACAATTTTTTACGAAAAGCCATTTCCAGAGAAAAACATAACTTTTTTCTTTCACTCAATAGGTGGCGTGATTCAATCTTACATTCTTTTGGTTACGATCCTTTAAAATGTCCGAACTGTGGAAAAACCATGCTATTTTTAGAACTATATTTTAATCATAATCCTGTTCCTTTGCATGAATTATACGAAAAGGCTATGCAAAAACATAGATGTCGTTCGCCTGCCTCGTTTTCATATCTTCCAAAACCTCTTTTCTCATGATAAACTCAATATATCTTAAGAACGGAGGCCACACTATGAAACGTATAACAGAAGCAGAACTCGCAAAGGAACTAAGGGAACAGTACATTAAAAATCCACCGGAAGGTATGACTTCTAAAGAAGTCCATGACATGAGTGACGACGAACTTCTGGATATGGATTATTTCTTACATGAATTTGATAACCTTGATGATGACGATTTTGGTGAAGAGGGCTTTTACATCTTTTAATCCAAACCGTCTGATTCACTATGCCCGCTTTTGAGCGGGCTATTTTAGTCCCCAAGTTCTCCGAAAGGAGAACTTTCCTATAAAG
>JAUUSJ010000342.1 GCA_030841965.1 Blautia sp. | reverse complement strand
AAATTGGTAAGAATCTAATTTTATACTTTCTTTTTCTACTAAAAAAATTTTTTTAGGCACCACAAAAAGACAGATTGATATCTGTCAAAAAATCAGTTATAATATAACACGATGTTACCTGTATCCAAAGCCTACGGCAGAATGCTTTTTTAGATTCCGCTCATATTTTCTGCCTAGCCGAATGGGCAGAGTTTCTCTTTGAATCAGGGCTTCAACATCAAAATAGGATTCGTCACAGGCTAGGAAGTTACGGCATATGTAGATAGCTACAGTAGTATTAACCTGATACGTATATTGAGTGGAACGATTGGGTATATGAACTTCTTTTATAATGATTTGGGTGAAGTTATAAAGGATGATTCGAGCCAAGATTTCCTGCTGGATGAATTCTATTTTTTTCGAATGAAAATCAACCAATCGAACCGCATATTTTAAATGTCGAAAAGAAGTCTCAATTTTCCATCTTTTCCAATACAATTGTTTTATTTCTTCCATAGAAAACTCTTCTTCGGAAAGATTGGTAAGAAAACATATATAGCTATTTTCTATTTTTACTTGTACGATTCTTAACGTCATTTCATACTCCAAACGTCCTTTCCCTAATATAACAGAGTCCTTTTGAGTATAGATTCGATGGTATATCTCAGGAGATTCCTTTACTTTTTTGGCGTTGCTTCTAGAAAAAATACGAGGAAACGTAAGGTCAAACTCCCCTTTGTGAGAAAGATGAAATCCTTTCACAATCCCACCATCTTTTCCATCTTTTACTCGACATAAAAACTTACATCCGATAGAATCTATCAAAAAAAGAGGATCATATGCCTCGTATCCTCGATCTAGAAGGAAGATGGTATTTGACTCAAAGTTTCCAGCTTGTAACATTTCTTTGAGGGCTCTTTTTTCATTTGCTTTTTTTCTTGGCTCGATTCGAACATCGAGATATCTTTGGGATTCCACGTCATATAAAGTATGAATATGACACTGATAGTAATCACGACTTTCTTCTCTCTTGCGACAAGTATAGTCTTCCTTTCCTGGTGTATTTTTATAAAGCGGTAACGAAACGTCCGAACCATCACAAGCGACAAGATGATATCCGTTATACTTGTTTTGGGGAGGAAAAGCTTCATTCAACTGATGAAGAATATAGGAAAAAGCATCTAGCTTCAGTTTATCTCGTTGTTGGCTAAGAGCGGATGCGGTAGGATGATTGGTATCAAAACGATAAAAATGTAAAATTTCTTGTTCTGTTGTTTGAGACTGTAAGTTAATCAGCCATTTAAAAATATCTGAGAAAAAAACTTTTCGTTTTCTGGTAAAGTTTTTTAAAGGATTTTTTACAAAATCAAAACGATGAGTATCCATTTCATCCAAAATGCCCAGTAACTCTTTTTTCACTGTGTCAAAAAATTTCATATCACGATTCTCCTTGCTTTGTTATAAATACTAAAGAAAATATTCATGATTTTTTCCCATTTGTCAAGTAAAAAAAACAAAATATTTCAATTAGTGGTAAGTATTTCTGTCAATGATAGTCACAATTTTAAACTCAATAAATAGAATTATATATACTTACCACTAACTAAATGACATTG
>JAUUSJ010000154.1 GCA_030841965.1 Blautia sp. | reverse complement strand
AAGCTAAGTATATCGAAAAACCGCTCCACTCTCTATCGTTTTTAGAGAACATATCACCGGACTCTCTTCGCTGGACACTGGCAAAACAATTTAACTCGTTATACTAGTTAATCGCTCCTCTTTAATTTACAAGACTTTTTCGTTGGGAATTTGTATCATACTCCAAGCAACAAACCTATTTTATGGGCAATTTATATTCAACTTATATTTCAACTAGTACAACAGGTCAATTTAATATTCTTTCTTTAGAATGACTATTATATAAATTCAATGTGAATTCCCCATTTTTTACTTAGAAAAATTTTATGCTATTATCAATTATCCACATATAAAAAACACCGTATAGAAATTAAAGCTCTCTTTCGGCTTTTATTCCTATACGGTGTTTTCTTATTAATAAAAGAGAAAAACTCTATTTATTCTTTTCCATTAAAGCAATACGTACAAACCTTACAAGGGTCAATTCCAATCGAATCTAATAAATCGTCCAATCTATGATAACGAAGAGAAGTAAAGTTCTGCTTCTTTCTAATATCCTCAATCATCTGTTCGTACTTACAGCTACATGGATTCGCATACTCATCGAGTACTTCTTTTGGACAATCTTCTCCTTCTCTCTCCTTAATGACTTGTCTCGTGATAAGCTCCATCTCCGACTTAGAGCGAGAGAAATTCAAATATTTGCATCCGTATAAAAGTGGTGGACATGCTGGGCGAACATGTACTTCCTTCGCTCCACTATTGTATAAGAACTCTGTTGTCTCTCGAAGCTGTGTGCCACGCACAATCGAGTCATCAATCAAGAGTAGCTTTTTCCCGTCAATCAATGCCTGTACTGGAATTAACTTCATACGTGCAATCAAATCTCTCTGACTCTGATTGGTCGGCATAAATGAGCGAGGCCATGTCGGTGTATATTTTATAAATGGTCTCGCATATGGAATTCCCGACTCATTCGCATAGCCAATCGCATGAGCCACACCGGAATCCGGAACACCAGCCACGATATCGGGATGAACGGAATCTCCATCTCGCCTAGCCAGCCTGCTTCCACAATTATAGCGCATCTGCTCTACATTCACTCCCTCGTACGAGGATGTCGGATATCCATAGTACACCCATAAGAATGAGCAAATCCTCATCTCATCTCCAGGCTCCTTTAAGACCTCAACCTTATCAGCCGAGACGAAGTCCACCTCTCCAGGTCCCAACTCCTTATAATCTTGAAAGCCCAGATTAATATATGCATGGCTCTCAAAAGAAACACAGTATGCTCCCTCTTTTTGTCCGACAACAAGCGGTGTTCTTCCGAGCCGGTCGCGAGACGCATAAATTCCATCCTTCGTCATAAGAAGCATCGTCATAGAGCCATCCACAATCTCTTGCACATACTTAATTCCCTCTAAAATACTATCCTTCTCACAGATGAGAGCAGCTATCAATTCTGTCACATTCACCTGCCCGTTCGTCATCTCCTGAAAATGACAGTGATTATTCTCATACAATCGATTCAATAATTCCTGATAATTATTCACCTTTCCAACCGTCGTAATCGCAAAACTTCCAAGCTTTGAACTAATCAAAAGCGGCTGTGGCTCAAAATCCGAGATACATCCAATTCCAATATTTCCATGCATCTCTCCTACATCCTTGTCAAACTTTGTTCGGAATGGAGAATTCTGAATATTGTGAATCGCTCGGTTAAATCCATTCTCTCCATGCACTGCCATGCCGCCTCTTCTTGTTCCAAGATGAGAGTGATAATCCACTCCATAAAATAACTCTAATACACAGTCCTGTTTCGATGCAACGCCAAAAAAACCTCCCATAAAGTCTTTCTCCTTTTCTGTTCTGTTATTTTTTGTTTCAATCCCCTCGCAGATTGTAGACCTTTTCATCTACCTAAAAACTTCGTGAATCCCCCGTATATTTCAGGGTTTTTAAAGACTTGCAGATTGCAGACTTTTTCATTTACCTAAAAACCCATCTATTGAACCTCTCATGATTAAAATTACGATTATTCTCGTCTAACTCACAAAAGCTTCCTAAAACTCTCTCGAGTCAATTGTAACACGTAGTTTTTCATCTGTCTAATAATTTCAAATAAATCTTAATGATGTTGGAGTCATCTTAATTATACTCGCCATAAAAATGAAATCCCTCTTTTGACTGATGCTCTCTCATTTCTTTTCTAATCTGTGCTCTCATCCACTCGTCCCTATCCTCCTCTGTCTCGAGAATAAGTCTAGGTAATCTAGCTGGCTTATTATTCTCATCCAATCCAATCTCTGTCAAAAAGGCACGATTAATTAAATGTCTCTCTCCATCTACATTTTCCACATAAGTCTCAACTTTAACTTCCATCGAAGTATTTCCTACATGTGTCACCTTTCCAATAATCACAATAACATCTCTTTGATATGCACCATGCAAAAATCGAAGATTATCTACCGATGCTGTTGTCACATTCATCTGAGAATGTCTCTTCGCTACCAATGCCGCCACCTCATCAATCCATTGCATTAAAATTCCTCCAAAAAGACGTCCTGCATCATTTAGATGAGATGGCAAAATAATATGCACAGTCTCTACCTTTGACTCTGCAATTGTTTTTGCTTTTTCTGACATTTTCCCTCTTCCTTTCCTATATAGTATATGCAAATTTTTATTTTTCTAAAAAATCTCAAAATCGTAAACTGGCAATTGAAATACGATACTGCACTTAACTCATTCTACCGTTTCCCCTATAGCACTTTACAATCCCAACAATCAATAAAAACAATATTTCTCAAACCAAAAAAAGCCTTAACATGACTTATCCTAATAATATCACATTCAAAGCTCTTTTGCACTAAACTACATCTATTTTATTCTTAAATTTCTCTCTTCTAAAATATAAAAATCTGAACTGTTATACGAATATATGAATTGAATTTGAGAGCCACCCCACCCTGCAAAGTTCAAAGCTTGTCACCAGTACACAGCCGAGAGAGTGAGAGGAGACGCGAAGAGAGCAAGGAGAGATATGCGCCGAAAACGATAGAGAGTGGAGCGATTTTTCGATATACTTAGCTTTGCCGCTGGAGCACTGTTTGAGTGCCGTAGGCGCGAGTTTGCGGGAAGCGGCATAAATCAGCGTATGTCGAAAAATCGTGGGAACGAACGTGTTTGCGGCACATATCTCTCCTTGCTCTCTTCGCGTCTCCTCTCACTCTCTCGGCGTCCCTTCTCATTCTCCCAGCGTCCCCTCTCACGCCTCATCCCTTTGATACTCTAAAATATCCCCTGCCTCACAGTCTAATACCTCACAGATTGCCGCCAAAGTAGAAAACCGAATCGCACTTACCTTATTATTTTTCGTCTTTGACAGATTGACATTCGTAATTCCAACTCTCTTTGATAATTCATTCAAAGACATTTGTCTCTCCACCATCATTCTATCTAATCTCAAAACAATTTTACCCAATTTTACCACCTCTATCTGATTTCTCTTATAATAAACAAGTAATTTCTTCCTAAGCCGCTTATCTGACCCGCATCCCACTATGCAAAGCCACAAGCTGCTCTCCCATTATCTCCTTCATCACAGAAAACGCAACTTCTCCTGTGCAATGTCCCGTATAAAACTTCGTTGGGAAGGTTTTGAGTTCACTCGCAACCTCCCTGATATTTTCGATATCCTCCTTGGAATATCCATTTTTTTGCATCATATGGAATCCACTCATCACAATCGTCGGATAAGATTGATATCTCTTCCTATACTCATCCATAATATTCAAAATTCCATTATGCGCACATCCTGAAAAGAGAACTATCATATCATCCTCCCGGATTACCGCATACTGCTCATGGACAAAATCATCTTCCACATACTGGTCACCGCTCTTATATTTCAATACTCTATTTCCCCGCGCGAAATTTCTTCTGCCCTTTACTCCCGCGAACAAATCTATCCCTGGTGCAATACTCATATCCCCATCCACAAGCTGCACCGAAGGAAGCTTACATATCTCCTTGTCGATTCCAATATACCGCAAGATCTCTCTCTTTTCCTCCACATGATAATAATCCCTACATGCTGTTCTTTGCATATAAATTTTCGCATTTGGATTAATTCTTACAAACGGCAAAATTCCACCCGAATGGTCATAATGTCCGTGACTCAAAATAGCGATATCCACTTGCCCTAGGTCAATCCCGAGTCTCTTTGCATTTTCGAGCATTTTCTCTGTCTGTCCAAAGTCAAGCAAAAGCTTATGCTCTCCTGTCTCCATATAGAAACTAAGTCCATGCTCAAAAGCACATCCATTTTCACCCGCTGTGTTTTCCACCAAATTTATAATCTTCATCCTTTTCTCCTATTAATCTCTTCTTACTCCCTGCCAACCGTCACATTTTATCCCTAATTAGTTAATATCATGATGTTGGGGTCAAAAGGTCTTTTGACCCCTTTGATACCGGATTGCTCCGCACAATGTGCTCCCACATCTACGTTCCACTCCGGTCGGCGCTAAACGGGCGTCACTGGCGCCCAGCGCCCTCAAAAACATTCATAATTCGCTCATTTTTCTTCGAAAAATGGCTACTTATTCATGTTTTTGGCGGGTCTCAAAGTCAAAAACCCTCTTGCAAGCAAGCTTGCATCGGGTTTCCGACTTTTTGACCCTGGTATCATATTATTCCTCTGTCTCATCCGCTATCACGCGCTGTAGATGCATCGCCAAATATCCAATCTCAGCATCGTTAAAATCGCATTTTAAGCTCTTGCCCAATTTCTTACATACAGACCTCGCCATCTCAAATTCCTTCGGGAAGCGCCCCTGCATATAATCATTCATATTTAGCTTAATAATCTCACCGCTTAATCCTCTCGCCACCATATACCTCACATGATTCATAAGCCGGTTATACGATAGAGAATAGATATTTATCTGAAATCCAATCTCATCCTCCACATACTGCACACATTCCCTCACAGCCTGTGCCATCTGGATTGCCTGAGATACCTCTTCTTTTTCGATTGCGGAATGTACATGGAGGGCAATGTATCCCACCTCATCTTCCTCCATCTCTACACCCATCTGATTTTTCAAAATAGGCACGATGCAGCTCGCCACCTTATACTCCTCGTGAAATAAAATCCGGATATCGTCTATTAGTGGATTACGGATTATCTCACCATTTTGAATTCGCTTTACCGCATACTCAATATGGTCCGCCATAGGAAAAAGTATATTTCTATCTAATGACCCAAATTTCTTCTCCGCCTCATTCAATACAAAGTCTGCTATCTCCAAATATTCCGGTGCAATACTCTGCGCCAAATCTCTCGCTTTTCCACGCTTTGTCTTTTCCTGAAGCAAATAGATAGACTCATTACTCGATACTTGGATTTCCTGTGTCACTTTCTTTCCAAAGCCAATCCCTTTTCCCATAATGAGACATTCTTTATTTCCTCTCGATGAGACGGCAATCACTGCATTATGATTCAAAACTTTACTTATCCTAAACATAGCTTCCTATCCTTCCCCTAACAAACCTGCGTATCTACCTAGCAGATATGATTATGAACGAAAATTCCATCATTCATAAATATCAATTGCAAAAACTGCCTCTCCACTCTTTACTTCTCCCTCTCTTAGGAGACGAACCTTTTCATTGTCCTTTAATTCTGTATAGAGAATTGGAGACATTAAAGAAGGAGTATTAGCATTTAAATAATCCAAATCTAATTTTATCATTGGTTCTCCCTTTTTTAATTTTTGTCCTTGTTTTACCAATACATCGAAACCTTTTCCTCCCAGTTTCACCGTATCGATTCCGATATGAAGCAATATACTGACTCCGCTATCCGTCAAAAATCCAATCGCATGCTTCGTATCAAAAATAAAGGAAGCTTCTCCGTCCTCTGGAGCGACAATCAGCGGCTCAAATGGAATAACAGCAGCGCCGTCTCCCATCATTTTATTGGCAAAAGCTTCATCTGGCACCTTAGACAAATCAGCAACCGCCCCCGTCACAGGACTCCCTATTGTAATCGTCCTGACGATTCTTCTTGGTTTTTTTTGTTGCTCATACTGATTACGTATATCTGTCGTCTTGCTCTTAATATACACCTCATTTTCTGTATTCTCAAGATAATCTTCCAAATTCGACTTGATAACCGCAACCTTTGGTCCGTAAATAATCTGCACACCCTGTCCTTTTTTTACCACTCCAGTTGCACCTGTCGCCCTTATCTGCTCTTCCTTTACCAGCTCTGGATGAATCACACTGCAGCGAAGCCTTGTGGCACAGCAATCAATATCTAAAATATTATCCTTGCCTCCAAGAGCTCTCGAGATAGCCACACTTAGCTCATCCTCCACAGTCTCGTCATCTTTTTTTAACTTTTTGGTATTTCTCTCTTTCATATCCATCTTAGTATATAATTTTACATTCTCATCATCTACCTCACGCCCAGGAGTCTTTAAATCGAACTTCTGAATCAAGAAAGAGAAGATAAAATAATACAAAAAGAAATAGATAATCCCCACTGGAATAATACGCATCCAACTTGTCTTCGCATTTCCCTGTAAAATTCCAAACAAGAAAAAATCTAAAAGTCCACCTGAAAAAGTCAGCCCCACAGCGATATTTAATATGTGGGCAATCATATAGGCGACTCCTGCCAAGATAACTTGAGCGATAAATAAAGCGGGAGCCACAAAGAGGAAGGAAAACTCAAGCGGCTCTGTAATCCCTGTCAGCATACACGCTAAAGCCGCAGAAAATAAAAGTCCTCCTGCCTGCTTTTTCTTTTCTGGTCTTGCGCAGCGATACATTGCAAATGCACCTCCCGGCAACCCAAAAATCATAAAAATAAACTCTCCCGAGAAAAACCTCGTGGCATCGGCACTAAAATGAGTGATATTTGCGGAATCGGCAAGTTGAGCGAAGAAAATATTTTGTCCGCCCTGTACCATCTTACCTGCCACTTCCATCGTTCCACCTACCGCTGTCTGCCAAAATGGCATATAAAATACGTGGTGAAGACCAAACGGAATTAATGCCCTCTTAATTAATCCAAAAATTAATGTCCCGAGATAGCCTGTCTCTGTCACTAATCCGCCGAGAGCATAAATTCCATTTTGCACTGTCGGCCAGATGAAATACATCAAAATGCCGACGAACATATACACAACTGTGGAGACAATCGGCACAAATCTTGTTCCACCAAAGAAAGATAAGGCGTTTGGCAACTCAATCTTATAAAACTTATTGTGAAGAGCGGCGACACCAATCCCCACGATAATACCGCCAAACACTCCCATCTGCAATGTCAAGATGCCACAAACATTTGTGATTGTCCCGTCTAATACAGCAGGAGAGATAGAGCCATCTTCTAAAATCTTACCCGCAAGCTGCAACATCGCATTCACGCTGATATTCATAACGAAATATGCAATCACCGCAGAAAGTGCTGCCACCTCTTTTTCTCTCTTTGCCATGCCGATAGCGACACCGACGGCAAAGATTAATGGCAGATTATCAAAGATAGCACTGCCGACCTTATTCATGATGACGAGCAGAGCGTGAAGAATCGTGTCATCCCCAAGGATAGCGCTTAAATGATAGGTTTCTATCATTGTTTCATTTGTAAAGGAACTACCAAGACCTAGTAAAAGTCCCGCGACTGGCAAAATGGCAATGGGGAGCATAAAGCTTCGTCCAACTCTCTGCAAAACACCAAAAATTTTGTCTCTCATCCCTCTCCTCCTCTGTCTGTGATATGATAATTGAAAGATTTTAAATGCCTGCTTCTGTACTCTTTTTTACATAAAAAAAGGCACTAACCCACATAAACATCCAAAATCTTGCTATGTATAGTTAATGCCTCAATAATTAGAGTAACATACTATATGTTTAGACTTTATCATACAAGATATAAAGATGTCAAGTAAATTTTGGATTTTTGGTGAGAGAGACGCTGAGAGAACGAATTTTGGGTTTTTGGTGAGAGAGACGCTGAGAGAACGAATTTTGGGTTTTTGGTGAGAGAGACGCTGAGAGAGCAGGCAAGTATCTTCTCTGAAAACACGTTCGTTCCCACGATTTTTCGACATACGCTGATTTTTGCCGCCTCCCGCAAACTCGCGCTTACAGCGCTCAGACAGTGCTCCAGCGGCAAAGCTAAGTATATCGAAAAATCGCTCCACTCTCTATCGTTTTCAGAGAAGATACTTGCCTGCTCTCTCAGCTGTGTATTGGCGTAACGTGAATATGACAAAAGAGCTGTCTAGTAATTATAAAAACTTTTAATTATGTATTGGCGTAATGTGAATAGATAAAATTTCATTTAATAAAAGTTTTAAAATGTGTCGATTTTCCAAAGGAGATATGATATACTATCGAAAGTAGAGCTTTAAATAAGTAAAGAGTTCTCTCTGAGTGAATATCTAGTTTTGGTTTTAATAGATATATGTATACACTAATTTACAATTTTTATAGAAAGGGGTTTCTTTATGGAACATTTACAGATACCACAAAATTATACGGCTCCTCTGAGTATCCGAGAGACGGAGGTGGCAATTAAGGAAGTGAAGGACCATTTTGAGCGGTCTTTAGCGAAGAATCTTCATTTGACTCGTGTATCCGCCCCTCTTTTTGTTAAGCCAGAGACTGGTCTTAATGATAATTTAAACGGTGTGGAGCGTCCGGTTTCGTTCGGAATTAAAGAGCAGGGAGATGCGGTCGTTGAGATTGTGCATTCTCTTGCAAAATGGAAACGATATGCGTTGAAAAAATATGGTTTCCACTCGGGAGAGGGACTCTATACGGATATGACTGCGATTCGCCGCGATGAAGATACCGACAATCTGCATTCTCTCTATGTAGACCAGTGGGATTGGGAGAAGATTATCTCTAAGGAGGAGAGGAATGAGGAAACGTTAAAGTATACGGTGCGAAAGGTTTATGCCGCAATTAAAGAGACGGAGGATTATATAAGCCGCAGGTATAATTATATTGAGCCGATTCTTCCAGATGATATTTATTTTATCTCATCACAGGAATTGGAGAATATATATCCAGACTGTACTCCAAAGGAGAGAGAGTATAAGATTTCTAAGGATAAGGGTGCGGTGTTTGTGACGCAGATTGGTAAGTATTTGGCTTCCGGCGAGAGACATGACGGGCGTGCTCCTGACTATGATGATTGGGATTTAAATGGTGATATTATTGTTTATTATCCTCTTCTTGATATTCCATTTGAGCTTTCTTCTATGGGAATTCGTGTCGATGAGGACTCCCTAAAGACGCAGCTTGCCATTGCAGGTTGTCCAGAGCGTGCGGAGCTTGAGTTTCAGAAGGCGTTATTGAATAAGGAATTGCCTTATACGATTGGCGGGGGAATCGGACAGTCTAGAATCTGTATGTTTTTCCTTCGCAAGGCTCATATCGGCGAGGTTCAGTCGTCTATTTGGCCAGATGAGGTGCATGAGGCGGCTATTGCTGGAGGGATTCAGTTATTGTAAAGTAAATCGGGAAAATGAGGATAGACGCTAAGAGAGGAATGGGGACAGACGCTAAGAGAGGAGGCGGGTATATGCCCCTCAAACACGTTCGTTCCCACGATTTTTCGACATACGCTGATTT
>JAUUSJ010000153.1 GCA_030841965.1 Blautia sp. | reverse complement strand
GGTCTGAGACTCTATCACAAGTCCTCAAAAAACAATAGAAAATAGAACTGTTTTTTGAGGACATATAGACAGACTCTCTTTGCGTCTGGTCTGATTCCATTACAACAATTTATTCATTTACCAAATTATATTCCTCAATTGACTTATTAATAGAATCTGCCATATTCTTCACAGCTGTATCGACATCTTCTTTTCCATTTAACATACTCTCAATTTCTGACTCAACGATTGCTCTCGCCTCTGGGAATACGCTTAATAAAGCTCCTGTATATTCTGGAGAAGATTCATGTAACTGGTCAATTGCTGTCTGGAATTGTGGATACTCTTCAATATTATCTTTAAATACCTGCTCGTCATGAGCCGCCGTTGTCACTGGGAAATAACCTGTCTGTGCATTCCAGTATGCCTGTGACTCTGCGGAAATTAAGAATTTCACAAACTCCCATGTAGCACGAAGTTTCTTAGGGTCATTATTATTCAAAGCCCAAAGAGAAGCACCACCAATAGATACTCCACCCTCATCGCTTGAGCTTACCTTTGGAAAATATGCAGTACCAACTTCAAATTTTCCATTTACATCCTGAATAATCTGTTTTAGGGATGCTGTAGAACCAAGTGTAATCGCTGATTTTCCAGCAGAGAAATCTGCAAGTCCTGCGTCTCCACCCTTTCCTACAATCGGAGCATATCCATCTTTATTTAATTTCTGCCATGCTGTTAAAATATTCTTTGCAGCGCCATTTTGGTCAAACATAACGGATGTAGCTGCTTTCTCACGTCCATTTCCATTGTCGGCGTACTCAAGTCCCTGTTTTCCGATAAACTGCTCGAAGAACCAACCATAGATACCGAGTGACATAACCTCACTTGCACCGCCCTTTGTCATAAGCTGGTCGCCAATCTCATCAATCGCCTCAAGACTATCTGGAATTTCTTTGATACCAGCCTTATCAAACATGTCTTTATTATAATACATAATCGGTGTTGATGAATTAAAAGGCATGGAGTAAAGCTTATCATCTATCGTATAATATGCGGCAAGATTTGGCTCTATCTCAGATACATCATAATTATCTGCATCAATCATTGTCTGCATCGGAATAATCCATCCAGACTCAATCATGAATCTTGTGCCTACCTCATACACCTGCACAAGGTCTGCTCCCATATTTCCAATTTGTGCACTTTTTAGCTTGTTCAGAGAGTCATCATACTCTCCCTGATACTGAGATTCCACTTTAATACCATATTCATTTTCATCATTGAATTTTTGAACTAATTCGTCGATTGCCTGTCCATTCACACCACCCATGGAATGCCAAAATGTGATTGTTGTCCCATTCACCTCTGAGGCATCGGCCATCTCTACTGTATCGCTATTTTCTGTGCCTGCTGCCGCTGCATCGCTATTGTCACCTTGATTAACGCTTGTCTTTCCGCCTCCACATCCAGTAAGCATTCCAACTGCCATAGAAGTGGCAAGCATAAATGAAATCATTCTCTTTCTCATAATTTTCTCCTTTAAATATATTATTTTTTCTTTCTCTGTCCTCGGATTTGTCCTTTTACTGCTTCTTGAAATATACGAACCTCTTCAACTATATTATGATATATGTTTTCGATTCATCTTTTTACTGCTCCCAAGGACATACGAATCTTCTCAACTATATCTTATATATTCTCGATTTATCCTTTTACTGCTCCCGAGAACATACCACGAATCAATTGTTTTTGTCCTACGATAAAAATTGATATAGATGGAATGATAATCATTACCACTCCAGCAATCATTAAAGTGATAGACTGTGAATCTACACTGTCAAGCATACTAATACCAATCTGAACCGTTCTCATCGAATTGGAACCTGTTACAAGCAAAGGCCACATATACATATTCCATGCGTTAATAAAGGTATATACTGCCATAGCTCCGATTGCGGATTTTGTCAGAGGAATCAATATCTTTACAATGAATCTTAAATTACTGCAACCATCCAACTTCGCCGACTCGTATAGAGAAATTGGAAATGTCATATAAAACTGACGGAATAAGAAGATTCCCATCGCAGATGTCAGATATGGAATAATCAATACGGGATAAGTATCGAGCATTCCCCAACTTCCCACTGTCAAATAGTTAGAAATGATTGTCGCCTCTCCTGGAACCATCATCGTTGCCATAACAATTGCGAATAAAATTCCCTTTCCCTTATACTCTAAAAATGAGAACGAAAATGCCGCTAGAGAACAGGAAATAATCTGTCCGATTGTAATACATCCCGCCATAATAAATGAATTGAAAATAAAACGAAGTAATGGCACTGTTTTAAATGCATTGATGAAATTATCAAAAGTCGGATGCTTCGGCAAGAGATTCAACTCTGTCGTAAACAGTTCATTTGATGGCATAAATGCAATGCTGATTGCATACAAAAGAGGAAGAAGAATCAAGACAGCAAATACAATATTGGCCACGATTCTTAAACCAGTCTGTGCTCTCCTCTTTGCGAGTGCTTTTGCATTCATTTTATTTTTTAATAAAACTATCTCTTCTCTCGAAGTCTGCATTGATATTGCAAGGCTTTCATTGGAAACCATTAATAGCTCACTCCTTTCTTCTCAATACGGAACATAACTAAAGTAACTAACATAATAATAATGAACAAAATAACGGATTGGGCTGATGCACTTCCGAAACGATAGTTGAAAAATGCATCGCGGTAAATGGAATATACAATAACATTCGTCGTCTCATTTGGACCGCCCTCTGTCAAAATCTTAATCTGTCCAAAAGATTGGAATGCCTGAATAATATTTACAACAACGGTATAAAACATAATCGGTGAGAGTCCTGGTAGAGTCAGACTAAAAAACTGCTGCACTCCTGTTGCTCCGTCCACAGACGCCCTCTCATAAATCGACTCATCAATATTTCCAAGTCCCGCTGAGAAATATAAGAAATTAATTCCGCTGTTCAGCCATGCGGTCAAAATTGCCACACAGTAAAGTGCGGTATTCGGGTCATTCAGCCAATTAATATCTAATCCTGTCAATTTATTTACAATACCGACTGCTGGATGAAGCATAATCTGAAAAATCATAGCTGCGGAGCTTGATGCAATTGCCATCGGAAGTGCATACGCAGTACTAAATACTCGAATTCCCGGAAATGCCTTATTACAGAGAACTGCTGCGATTAATCCAAGAAGCATTCCTCCGATAACGACGATAAGAACGAAAATCATTGTCACCTTTAGACTGTTTAAAAAAGATTGCGATGTCAATAAATCCTTATAATTTTCTAATCCTACAAACAGCTTTGCCTGTCCCATTTTATTCGTCTTATAAAGACTGAGGTAAATCGTCTTCACAAATGGATAAAATAAGAAAACGCCAAAGATAAGCATGCTTGGAAGAAGGTACAAATATGGTGTTATCTTTATTTTACTGCTCTTTTCCATATCTAAAATTCCTCTCTATATAAAATATTTTCTCCTGTTTCTTTGTCAAATACATGAACTCTATCCATATTGAAATATAGTTTGATTTTTTCTCCTACTTTTGTCTGATTTGTCGGTGCAAGTCTGACTGCGTGAGTTTTCGACTGCTCATCAAAATACAACATGACCTCAGCGCCAAGCATCTCTCTATTTACAATTGTCTCCTCGACATTGACAGAATCCTTCTCGAATCCTCCCTCTTTGGCATCCTCATACTCATATATATCCTCCGAGCGAATTCCAAGTATCACTCTCTTTCCCTCATATTTTTCTCTGACTAATCTCGCATTTCGTCCAGTCAGATATACTTTTTTCTCTGGACCTGTCAATGCAAATACAAGTGCCGTCTGGTCAAATTCTGCTCTTACCTGACATTCTATAAAATTCATTGACGGAGAACCGACAAAACCTGCGACGAACTGATTAATAGGATTCTCATAAATATTTTGCGGTGTATCTACCTGCTGAATCAATCCATCCTTCATAACGACAATTTTCGTTCCAAGTGTCATCGCCTCTGTCTGGTCATGTGTCACATAAATAATCGTTGTATCTAATTCCTTATGTAATTTCAAAAGCTCAATTCGCATCTGAGCTCTCAACTTTGCATCCAGATTGGATAGCGGCTCATCCATCAAAAATGCTTTTGGCTTTCTGATAATGGCACTTCCAATTGCGACACGCTGTTTCTGACCTCCTGAGAGTGCGGCCGGTCTTCTATCAAGCAAATGTTCTATCTCGAGAATCTTGGCAACTTTTTTTACCCTCTTGTCAATCTCATCTTTTGGAGTCTTTCTGACTTTTAAAGAATATGCCATATTTCCATATACTGTCATATTCGGATAGAGCGCATAGTTTTGAAAAACCATCGACATCTCTCTCTCTTTTGGCTCCAGATAATTACATAACTGACCGTCAATCCATAATTCTCCGTCTGTAATATCTTCAAGGCCTGCAATTAACCGAAGAGTTGTAGATTTTCCACATCCAGACGGTCCCACAAAAATAACAAACTCTTTATCATGAATATCGAGATTAAAGTCCTTCACTCCGTAATGTTCGGAATCGAACTGCTTACATACATTTCTCAATGCAATTTCTGACATTTTGCTTCCTCCTCATCTCATTTATCTTATATGGTTTTATCTTCTTTTTCCTTGAACATGACCTATACTATCATCCAAAATGCATCATTTTGATGAAAAATATGTTAAATATATGTAATTCCTTGTAAGATAGTATTGTCTGTGTTATCCATTGTATAAATTTTTTTAAGTTTTACTTGACTAACTCATATTGGAAATGATAAAGTGAATAAACAATAGAAAAGACCCGCATTGAGGGAGTAGTTTGCGCAGCGGTTGCGTGGCAAGTCAACAAACTGACCTACGGTCTGGCTTGTCTTAAAGAACGAGACTCATGTATGGAATTACCGTACATGGTCTCTATTTTTTTGACCCATGTATGGTATGATATTTGCCATGCGTGGGTCTTTTTCATTGAATAACTATAAGGAGGTTTTCCATTGAAAGAATTTTTACAAACAAGAGAAGAACTGCTGCAAACCTTTGACAGCGACCAAGAAAATGGTCTGACATTAAAACAGGTGGAAACTAACCGCCAAAAATACGGTGTAAATATATTTACCCGTCAAAAACCAGAATCCGTCTGGAAACGAATCTGGGATGCGGCGACAGAACCGATGATTCTGATGTTAATCGGTGCTGGTATTATCGCATTAGCTGTAAATATTATCCGCAGCATGACAGGAGGAGAAGCCGACTTTCTAGAATGTGTCGGTATCTTCACCGCCATCTTCCTCTCTGTCATCATTAGCGTTATCATGGAGGGAAGAAGTGCAAAAGCTTTTGAGGCGTTATCTCAAATCAGTGATAATACGACAGTAAAGGCAATCCGAGCAGGCAATGCCGTCATGCTTAACCAAGACGAAATCGTTGTCGGAGATATTTTACTGCTTACTACAGGAGATAAGATTCCAGCTGACGGCAGACTATTAGAGAGTACTGGACTCGCCGCTGATGAATCCGCTCTGACCGGGGAGAGTATGCCAGCTTCCAAAGATGCCGAGAGAAATATCTCAGATGAAAAAACCCCTCTCGCCGAGAGAGCAAATATGCTCTACGGGGGCACTTATATCACAAGTGGTAACTGCAAAATGCTTGTCACCTCTGTCGGCGACTCCTCTGAGTTTGGAAAGCTCGCAAAGGAACTTGGCGTCACACAAAAAACGAGCACTCCTCTTCAGGAAAAACTTGCCCGCCTCGGTAAGACAATCACCTTTCTCGGAGTCACTGCCGCTTCCATCGTATTTATCAGCGAAATCATTTCTTTTGCCTTGCATCAAGAGCTGAATTTGGAGAATATTATGGAAGCTTTTGTCACCAGCATTGTGCTTATCGTCGCAGCAGTGCCGGAGGGACTTCCCACTATCGTGGCGGTATCCCTATCCCTCAATATTATTAAGTTATCAAAACAAAATGCACTCGTAAAGAAGATGATTGCCTCGGAAACCATCGGCTGTATCAATGTCATCTGTTCGGATAAGACAGGTACTCTGACCGAAAACAAGATGACGGTAAATGCATTTTATGATACAGATTTCCACACGGATACAAAGACAGTTTCCTCCGATTGGCTGATTCACAATATCTGCCTGAACACGACGGCCGATATCGGAAAAGATGGAATCTTTATCGGAAATCCAACGGAATGTGCCATGCTAAATTTCTACGAGAAATCGGATGAGAGAAAGAGAAGGAAGAAATCTTACCAAGATGAGCGCAAGGAGCATGAAACGCTCCAGACATTTCCTTTCTCCTCCGAGCTAAAGCATATGACTACTATCTCAAAGGTGGATGGAAAAATCGTAACTTACGTCAAGGGAAGTCCTGAATGCGTCATCGAGATGTGTCATATCGATGAGAGAAAAAGGGAGGAAATCGAAACATATATTACTCAGGTCGAGCAAAAAGCGATGCGAGTCATTGCCTTCGCCCACAAAGAACTTTCTGTGATGAAAGATTTTGAGAATGAGGCTCACCATACAGAATTAGAAAGTAATATGGAATTTGACGGATTCGTAGCCATCTCTGACCCACTGCGAAGCGATGTATATGAAGCTGTAAAATTCTGTAATAAAGCTGGTGTCTGTCTTAAGATTCTGACTGGAGATAATATTGTCACTGCCTGTGCCATCGCAAATGAATTACATCTTTTAGATAACGGAGAACTCGCCCTAGAGGCAAAAGAAGTCGCCGATATGACAGACGAAGAACTGATAGAGAAATTACCTTCTATCAGCGTCATCGCCCGCAGCACACCGACTATCAAAATGCGTATTGTAAAGCTATTAAAATCTACTGGAAATGTCGTCGCCGTGACAGGAGATGGAATCAACGATGCTCCCGCATTGAAAAATGCCGATGTCGGTGTCGCGATGGGTATCTCAGGAACAGAAGTCTCCAAAGAAGCGAGTGATATCGTCCTCCTTGACGACTCCTTTGCGACAATCGTCAAGGCGATTGAGTGGGGAAGAAATATATACGAGAACTTCAAGAGATTTATCAGCTTCCAGCTCACTGTAAATATGGCTTCCGTCATCGTCGTATTTTTCTCAATTCTACTTGGGTTAAAGGCGCCATTTACCGCCCTACAACTTTTATGGATTAATATCATCATGGACGGACCTCCTGCGCTCACCCTTGGATTGGAGCCAAATTATACGGACCTTATGAATCGAAAACCGACAAAAAGAGACGAAAGTATTATATCCAAATTTATGCTTGGACGTATTTCCATCACTGCGATATATATGTCAATCATCTTTCTTTCACAGTATATTTTTAATTTCCTGCATGTGCCGGAAGAACAGATGACCACCGTTTTATTTACTATGTTCGTCCTCTTTCAGCTTTTTAACGCATTTAACTGTAGAGAGCTGTATAGTGAGAGTATTTTCAAACATTTATTGAAAAATAAATTAATGCTCATAGTAGTCGGCTGTACCTTTGTTTTACAGATTCTGATTATTCAGTTTGCCGGAGCATTTTTTGGAACTGTGCCGCTGGAGCTTAGCATGTGGATAAAATTATTTGGAATCACGATTAGCGTGCTTATATTATCTGAACTTGTGAAATTTATCTGGAGACATGCGACAAAATAAAACTACAATAAAACTTCACAAAAAACACTGCCATAGTATTAAGAAGGCATAACAAAATGACCCCCAAATTCGACTGAAAGTTGGGGGTCATTTTCTAATTACCATATGGTAACGTTTTATTTGGCTATTAACTTAGTTTTTATCATTTTGTCTGTGATAGTTCGCTTTCGATTAGATATTTAATAAATCGCTGTATACTTTAAGAGCTCCGTCTGTATCGTGAGCAAGTACTTTCTTAGCCAATACCTTTCCAAGCTGTACACCTTCCTGGTCAAAGCTGTTGATATTCCATACAAATCCCTGGAACATTACTTTATTCTCAAAATGTGACAAAAGTGCTCCGATGGATGCTGGTGTTACCTGGTCACCGATAATGATACTAGATGGACGTCCACCTGCGAATCTCTTATTGCTATTCTCATCATCTTTACCACATGCAAATGCTACAATCTGGGCAGCTACATTTGCGCAAAGTTTCTGCTGGCTTGTTGTTCCCTCAATTACAACATCATTCTCCAACTGATTGTTCTTAAATCCTACGAACTGAAGTGGAACGATATCAGTTCCCTGGTGTAATAACTGGTAGAAGGAATGCTGTCCGTTTGTTCCTGGCTCACCAAAGATAACAGGACCTGTCGCATAGTTGACTGGCTCACCAAAACGGTTAACGGATTTACCGTTGGACTCCATATCAAGCTGCTGTAAATGAGCTGGGAAACGATTCAATGCCTGAGAATATGGAAGCACTGCTGTGTCAAGATATCCAAGTACGTTTCTCTCATAAACACCGATTAATGCGTCGAGCATTGCTGGGTTTTGTAATAAATCTTCATTTGTAGCAAGCTTGTCCTCTGCTGCTGCTCCATCGAGGAACTGAGCAAATACTTCTGGTCCAAATGCAAGTGATAATACTGCTCCACCTACACCTGATGAGGAAGAGTAACGTCCACCAATATAATCATCCATAAAGAATGCTGCGAGATAGTCTGCACTCTTTGCTAATGGAGAAGTCTCGCTTGTAACAGCAATCATATGGTTAGAAGGATTCAATCCTGCTTTTGTCAATGCGTCTTTTACGAAAGCTTCATTTGTAAGTGTCTCAAGTGTTGTACCTGATTTTGAAACAACGATAAAAATAGAATGTGCCACGTCGATACCGTTCAAAACTGCAGTTGCATCGTCAGGGTCAACATTGCTGATAAATGCTGCGTTCATTTTTAATGTATTATGCACTTTTGCCCAATTCTCGAGAGCTAAGTAGATAGCACGAGGTCCAAGGTCACTTCCACCGATTCCGATCTGTACAACTGTAGTAAACTTCTCACCAGCTGCGTTTGTGATTTCACCTGCATGGACTTTGTTGGCGAACTCTGCAATCTTCTTCTGCTCATTTACATAGAAATCACGCTTATTGACGCCGTCTGCGATTACGTCATTTCCTAATTGTCCACGTACGAGCTGATGAAGGACAAGACGTTTTTCACCTGTATTAATCACTTCGCCGTTATAGAGTGCTTCGTATTTCTCTGTAAGCTGAGCTTCTTTTGCTAACTTGGCGAGTACGGATAGGATTTTGTCGTCTACTGCTTTTGCACCATAGTTATATGTGAAACCTTCTGCCATTGGTACGCTGTATTTTTTAACTCGCTCTGCACCATTCTCGCCAGACATAGCTTCTACTACATTCACTCTTTCTACTTCTAAAAGTTCTTTGTAAGAATCAAGAGTATCCAAATTGTTCCAATTAATCATATTGAGTTCCTCCTAAGAAATAATTTTTATTCGCTATAAACTCCTATGGGATTATTATATCATATAATGTATATTTTTTAAATCAATTTTTTATATTAAATAGCGTAAAATTTTTGTTAGTTGAAATGGGAACAGACGCTAAGAGAGGAACAATGGGATGGGAAGAGACGCCAAGAGAGGAGACAGGTATCTGCCCAGCAAACGATAGAGAGTGGAGCGATTTTTCGACATACGCTGATTTTTGCCGCCTCCCGCAAACTCGCGCCTTCGGC
>JAUUSJ010000152.1 GCA_030841965.1 Blautia sp. | reverse complement strand
ATCAGCGTATGTCGAAAAACCGTGGGAACGAACGTGTTTTTCGAGGACATATCTTTGACCTCTCTTTGCGTCTCCCTCCAACATACCTCCACCCCCTCTTTGCATCTCCCCCAACATACCTCCAACCTCTCTTTGCGTCTCCCCCCAATTCTCCTTACGCATTATAATCCAAACAACATTTCCATCACTTCACAGCTCCATTTACCACTCCATTAATAATCTGTTTCTGGCAAACTAAGTAGAAGATTAAAATAGGCAATAACGCAAGCAAATACGACGCAAACGCCAAGTTATAATTTGTACCAAACTGTGTCTGGAACGTAAGCTGAGCCAAAGGCAATGTATTCGCCCCTGTACCTGACATAATAACAAGAGGTGTCATGACATCATTCCATGTTCCCAATGCTATCAACACAGCAACTGTAGCATGCATAGGCTTCATAATAGGAAAAATAATCTTCCAGTAAGTCTGCCATGTCGTAGCACCATCCACAAGTGCCGCCTCCTCTAAGGCAAGTGGAATATTTTTCAAATATCCTGTATAGAGCATCAGATTCATCGGCATATAAAATACAAGATAACATACAATAACACCAAACCAGTTATCAATCCCTATCTCTGCCGTCTGCTTTACTAAAGGCATCATCAAAATCGCAAAAGGTACAAACATACCACTGACAATATAGAGATAAGAAAATTTATAAAACTTACTATTTGCCATACTTCTTCCGATAGCATATCCAGCGAGCGAGTGAATGAGAATCGCCAAGACTACTGTGACAACCGTAATCAGCACACTGTATCCAAGTGAATGCCAAAAATCTGTTACTCTCATGGCTTCCACAAAATTGTCTAAGCTCCAAGTCTTTGGAAGGCTCAACGCCCCCGCGATATCATTTGTCATCTCTGACGGTTTCTTAAAAGCGATAATAATCGCCATATAAAGTGGAAAGATAATAGTCAGACATCCAATCATCAATAAAATAGTAAGTGGCCAATTCGTGGTGGCTGCAACTTTATTTTTCTTTTTCATTATAGTTGTTCCTCCTTCTTTCCTGTGTAGTTAAGCTGTAATACAGATATGATAACAATAACGATAAAGAAGAGAACCGCATTCGCACTCTGGAAGCCAAACTGGCCGCCGCCCATACCATTATTATAAATCAAATAAGAAATTGACTCGGTACTCTGTGCAGGTCCACCCTTTGTCAATGCCATAATCTGGTCGAATACCATCAAGAAATCCTTCATACTGAGCACCGTATTAATACTAAAAAAAGGAATAATCAATGGGAAAGTAAGGCTCTTAAAACTCTCCCATCCTGTCGCTCCGTCAATCGCCCCAGCTTCATATACATCTTCTGGAACAGTCTGTAAACCGGATATATAGATAAGAGTCGTCTGTGCGATAGACTGCCATGCTGCGACAATTACGATGGCAATCCACGCTGTACTTGTATTCGATAGCATACTTGAACCACCTGTAATGGCTGGAAGAATATATGTAAAAATATAGCCAAAAATATAACCGACAACTAAGCCACCGAGAATCCTTGGGACAAAGTAAATCCCTCTCAGAGCGCTTTTGGCGCGAATCTTGCCATTTAATCCCAATGCCAGAAGCAATGCAATTACATTTGTGACAATCGTAGCTACAATCGCAAATTTAAATGTAAATAAATAAGATTTTCCTACTCGAGCATCCGAAAATAAATCCGTATAATTGCGCAGCCCTACCCACTCATAACTTCCGAATCCTCTAAAGTTTGTAAAACTATACATAAGACCTTTTATCAACGGCAATGTATTAAAACAAAAGAATAATATCAAAACTGGAACCGTAATCAGCATAAAAGTTTGATTTTTGTTTAATCTTTTATTCATTATTTTCCCTCTCCTCTCTCCTCATATTCCTGTACCTTACGGATAACATCGCGATTATATCTTAACCAATCTGTATCAAATTTAGTCAAAAACTTCTCAACATTTCCGTCCAATAAAAATGTCTGAATCTGGGCATCGACTGCCATCTCGGAAGGATAATAATGGTCCTGATAATCTACCATCTTACCCTCATTAATATAAGGAATCATACTGTTGAGAGCTGGCGAAAGCTTAAATTCCTTATCTTTACAAGGAATCGCATTCTGGTCATCGAGATAAGTTTGAATCGTCGAATCCTCTAAGAGGAAGTTTAAAACCTCATAAGCTGCCTCTTTATTCTCACAGTCTTTTACAACAGAAAATTGAAGGTCAATACCAGAGTTTAAGACATTATCCTCCGCTTTCTCACATCCAGGCATAACAAAAGAATCAATATTCATATCTGGATTTACCGATTGAATCTGAGGAACTGCATAGCTTCCGATTGTGTACATCACAGACTCTCCGTTCGCAAAGGCAGTACATGCATCATTATAACTATAGGCAAATGGGTCTTTTTGTCCATATTCGAGAAGTTCTAGCATCTTCTCGGCCACTTCCTTATACTCGTCGCTAAACTTTGTCTCTCCCTTATTTACCTGACGACATACATCTGCCGGCGCAAGGTCACAGGCAAGTGCATTCCACGGAGCAAGACAAGTCCAAGTATCCTTAAACCCAAAATAAAATGGCTGCTTTCCCGACGCCTTAATCGTCTCACATAGGCTCATAAACTCATCCCATGTTTTAGGAATTTCCCATCCATTTTCTTCAAATACATCTTTGTTATATAAGATACCTGCCGCATTTGCCACATAAGGGACCGCATATACACCGTCCGTAGGAACATACTCCAAGTTTTTATCGATATCTTTATATGCCTGCTTAATTAAAGATAAGCCCTCAAAATCCGAGATATCCATAAGCATCTCGGCATCCACAAAATTTGAAAAATTGACATCACCGCCGATACCGATAATATCTGGTGCATCTTCCTTGATAAACCGCGTCTTCAATACCGTCATCGCATCATTTGGAGATTCAATTTCAAGCACAATATCATCATGTGTCGCATTGAACTCTTCTTCCATCTTCTCAAATGCTTTAACTGCCTCCGGCTTATACTGAAGCATCGTAATATGAGTTTTTCCATCCTTCTCCTTAGACGAACATCCAGAAGTAAAAAGCAAAGTTCCACTCAGCATTGCTGCCATCATCGCTATAGCAATCACTCTTTTTCTCATTCCTCATTTCTCCTTTTTGTTTTTCGTTGAGTTGCATAATTTTCTTGTGACTTTTAATGAAAATTATAGCACTTTTTCCGAAAAAGTATATATATAAATACGTTTTATTTTTAACAGAATGTGATGATACCAGGGTCTAAAGGTCTAAAATTCGATGCAAGCTTGCTTGCAAGAGGATTTTTGAACTTGGGACCCGCCAAAAACAGGAATAAGTAGCCGTTTTTCGGAGAAAAATGAGCGGATTAGGAATGTTTTTGAGGGCGCTGGGCGCCAGTGACGCCCGTTTAGCGCCGACCGGAGTGGAACGTAGATGCGGGAGCACATTGTGCGGAGCAATCCAGTATCAAAGGGGGTCAAAAGACCTTTTGACCCCAACATCATGTGATTCCTATGAAACTAATATTGAAATCAAAATATAATCTGATATATACTAAGAGAAAGGAAAAATAAGGAAAAGGAGAATGAGAAATGATTCGCATCAAAGATATCGCTGAGAAAGCTGGCGTAAGCCCCACAACTGTGTCCAATGTCATTCATGGAAATCACAAAAAAGTGTCAAGGCAAACCGTAGAAAAAATCGAAAAACTCTTAGAAGAGATGGAGTATATCCCAAGCATGGGGGCTACTATGCTTGCAAAAGGAAAATCTCATATCATCGGCGTCTTAATCGGTGAGACATTAGAAAAAAAATATGATACCGAAGGACTTCCATTTAACAATGTACTCATCCGCTCATTGGAATCAGAAATATATAAAAGAAATTATTATATGTTGCTTCATTTTACATCAAGCTACGAGGACGGCATTCAATTCATTACAACATGGAATGTGGAGGGATTAATTACAATCGGCTTTACTATAAAAGATAATGAAAAAATTCAAGATAGATGTAAAATCCCAATGATATCTATCGATACTTATTTTAAAGAACAAAAAATCCCTACCGTAGGTCTCGATGACAAAAAAGGGGGCTACTTAATGGCAGAACATTTAATTAAACTCGGACATAAAAAAATTGCCTTTTTATCTATCAACGACTCTGGTGTAGACCACGAGAGATGGGAGGGAATCTGTCTCGCATATAGGAAGTATTTGCCAAATGAAGAAAAAATAATCCATATACCGATTTTAGATGAGAAGAGAAAAGGGGAAAAATATTACGAGAACTGTCTCCTAGAACTCTCGAGGGAATGCGATGCATTATTTTTCACGAGCGACTACTATGCCATGGATGCGATTGCCAGATTATCTGATATGGGAATTCAAGTTCCAGACGATATATCCGTAGCTGGCTTTGATGACAGTGAGAATGCTGTATTATGCCGCCCAAAGCTCACAACCATTCATCAAAATATGCCTGCAAAAGCGATTCTCGCCGTAGATAAATTATTCAAGCTTATCGATGGTCAAAAAAATATTCCTATGTCAGATATTCTCCCCGTCTCTCTTGTGATTCGAGATTCTGTTAAAAATAGATAGAGAAACCTTATCCATATTGTGCAATTTTACGTTTTGCGCAAAACTTATTGAAATATTAGTGTTTTTTGGTCTATAATATATACAAATAGAAGGTGTTGCGCAAAACGTATAGGAGTTAAGGAGTGATAATGCTTTATGGATTTATCAATCTATCAATGTGGATATGAAAAAAATAGTCCACTTCAAATTAAAAATATGAGTGAAAATGAACATTATATTTTCTATTATATTATCGCTGAAGGAGGTACTCTTCAGATACAAAATAATACGAAAGAGGAAAAAGATTTTTATTTATCAGCAAATACTGGTTTTTTGGTAAAGGCAGGAGAGGAAAAATATTATCAATTTTTGTCTAAAAATATCCAAGATTATGCCTGGATTGAGTTTGGAGGTTTCCACGTCAAAGAATACATAAATTTATCTGGTCTATCCAGCGAACAGCCCATCTATATTCCCAATACGTCTGAGCAGGGCTTTGAATTATTAAATAGTATACTCCGATTAGTAAAAAATGAGGAAGAGGACTTTCTCAAGGTTACTGGCTATATGTATTTATTCATGGACTGTCTCATCCGAACTTCCAAGTTTCGCCCTAAAAATAATGAAGTTCAAAATATGGAACACTATATCCAGGGAGCTGTCTACTATATTGAGCAAAATTATTCTAATCCAATATCTGTAGAAGATTTAGCGAGGCGATATAAGCTTGATAGAAGCTATTTTAGCAGACTTTTCAAATCTCAGATAGGGCAATCTCCACAGCAATTTTTAATCCACTTCCGTATGGAAAAAGCAGCAGAAAAATTAGCACTCGGAAATGCTCCAATCGGCGATGTAGGAATATCTGTGGGATATCCAAATATTTTACATTTTTCTAGCACATTTAAGAAGACCTACGGAATCTCACCGAAACAGTATCGCCGAAAATACAAACTCTTATTAAAATAAAAAATATCCCGATACGAATGTTTTAATTGATATTATTACATCCATATCGGGATATTCATTCTATATCATTATATTATATCAAACACATCGGTCGAATTAGATATTAGCCTTTGCTAACTCTGCCAATGCTGTGAATCCAGCTGCGTCGTTGATAGCCATCTCAGATAACATCTTACGGTTGATATCTACACCAGCTACCTTTAATCCATGCATCATCTTGCTGTAAGAAAGTCCATTCATTCTAGCAGCAGCGTTGATACGTGCAATCCAAAGCTGTCTGAACTGACGTTTTCTCTGCTTTCTACCAGCGTAAGAACTTGTCAATGCTCTCATTACAGACTGCTTTGCCACTCTATACTGTTTTGATCTTGCTCCTCTATAACCTTTTGCAAGCTTTAATGTTCTATTATGTCTTTTCTTTGCTCCTAAAGCACCTTTTACTCTTGCCATTTTATATTCCTCCTAAATCTACTCTTTCACTCTTACATATAAGGTAAAATTTTCTTCATGTTCTTCATATTTGTTGCGTCAACAACGATGGATTTTCTCAAGTTTCTCTTTCTCTTAGGAGATTTCTTTGTTAAGATATGGCTCTTATAAGCTTTCATTCTCTTTAATTGACCTGTACCTGTCTTTTTAAAACGCTTTGCAGCAGCTCTTTTTGTTTTCATTTTTGGCATGACTAATTTCCTCCTTAAATTTCTCTCACTACTTCTAGTAAGAGTCCTGTAAAATCTAGCTATTTTATCGAACAGCCAAGACTGTTCGCCCAGACGGGTTTCATTTAACGTTTTTCTGTTAAAAACATTACCATACTTCTTCCCTCGAATTTCGCTGGCTTATCGACTGTGGCGATATCAGAGAGCTTCTCGGCAAATTCATCCAAGATGACCTTTGTCGCATTCACATGCGCTAACTCTCTTCCACGGAATCGAAGTGTTACCTTTACTTTATCTCCCTTTGACAAGAACTTGCGAGCTTGATTTACCTTTGTATTCAAGTCGTTTGTATCAATATTCGGAGATAATCTTACTTCTTTAATATCAATTGTTTTTTGCTTCTTCTTCGCTTCTTTTTCTTTTCTCGCAAGCTCGTAGCGATATTTGCCATAATCAATAATTTTACAAACTGGTGGCTTAGCGGTCGGCGCAACCTTCACCAAATCTAAGTCCTCTTCCCTAGCTCTTCTCAATGCCTCTCTGGAAGACATAATTCCCAACTGGTCACCATTTGGTCCAATTAATCTTACTTCTCTGTCCCTAATCTGCTCATTAATCATTAAATCGCTAATAGTAGTACACCTCCATCATAATTTTCATTTTACTCATTTCCTACTCTCATAATAGAAAAAGTGGATAGTTGATAGACTATCCACTTTAGTATCTAAGTATGATTCTAAGTTTGCAAGACTTTTAAGCTTATATCCTCTGCAAAAAATCAATCTTATTTCTTAAATCTAAAACCCGAGTCACATCGTTCGTGCTAAGGTGAGAGCGGATACTCTTCTTTCCAATCGGTCCAAGGACATAGCCTTAGACTCTCAAAACATCTATTACTATATCATAGCTTTTTTTTCATGTCAAGCGTTCTGCTCAATTTTTCTAATTTCCTTTGTACGAATCTCTCTGCAAATCTCGTCGATAAACTGCTCTAATGGTTTTTGTCCCTCATCTCCCTTATAGCGGCTTCGGACGGATACAACTTTTTCTTCCTCCTCCTTTGCTCCGACTACAAGCATATATGGAACCTTGGCGAGACGGGATTCTCGAATCTTATATCCAATCTTCTCTCCGCGATTATCGACAGAAGAACGAATACCATTTTTCTTAAGTTCTGCGTTCACCTGCTCTGCATAATCTTTATATTTTTCTGAGATAGGAAGTACACGAACCTGCTCAGGGCAAAGCCATGTTGGGAATAATCCAGCGTACTTCTCAACCAACCATGCGAGTGTTCTCTCATAGCAACCGATGGATGTTCTGTGAATAATATATGGACGCTGTTTATTTCCCTTCTCATCGATATAATACATATCAAATTGCTCCGCCAAGAGGGCATCCCACTGAATCGTAATCATCGTATCTTCTTTTCCGTATACATTTTTCGCATTGATATCTACTTTTGGTCCGTAGAAAGCTGCCTCTCCGACATCCTCCACAAATGGGATTTCAAGCTCTGTAAGCACGTCTCTGATATGTTGCTCTGTCTGCTCCCAAACCTCTGCCTCTCCGATATATTTATCTTTATTCTCTGGGTCCCATTTAGATAGATGATATGTCACATCTTCCTCTAATCCCAATGTCTGTAGACAATGCTTTGCCAAAGCCAGACAGCCCTTAAACTCCTCTACCATCTGGTCTGGTCTCACAATCAAATGTCCCTCTGAGATAGTAAACTGGCGAACACGTGTCAAACCATGCATCTCACCAGAGTCCTCATTTCGAAATAGAGTAGATGTCTCGCCGTAGCGAATTGGAAGGTCACGGTAAGAATGCTGATTCGCCTTATATACATAGTACTGGAATGGACATGTCATCGGACGAAGTGCGAATACTTCCTTGTCCTTCTCCTCATCTCCGAGAACGAACATTCCCTCCTTATAATGTCCCCAATGTCCAGAAATCTTATATAAATCACTCTTTGCCATCAGAGGAGTCTTTGTGCGGACATAGCCCCATTCATTATCCTCCAAATCCTCAATCCAGCGCTGCATCTCCTTAATCATAATCACACCGTTTGGCATAATCAATGGAAGACCTTGACCGATAACATCCACTGTAGTGAAGAGATTCATCTCTCGACCAAGTCTATTATGGTCTCTCTTTTTGATATTTTCCAAATACTCGAGACGGGCTGTCAAATCCTCCTTCTTTGTGTATGCCGTTCCATAGATTCTTGTGAGCATTTTATTCTTCTCGCTTCCTCTCCAGTAAGCGCCAGAGGAAGAAGTAAGCTTAAATGCCTTTACTGGCTTTGTGGACATCAGATGTGGACCGGCACAGAGGTCTGTAAACTCTCCCTGTGTATAAAAGGAGATGACAGCGTCCTCTGGTAAATCCTCAATCAATTCCACTTTATAAGGCTCATCCTTTTCTCTCATCAAAACGATAGCTTCCTCTCTTGGGAGAGTAAAGGAAGTAATCTTGTGATTTTCTTTTACAATCTTTTTCATCTCTTTCTCGATTTTGTCTAAATCCTCTCTGGATAGAGAAGGCATATCAAAATCATAATAAAATCCATCCTCGATTGCAGGTCCAATTGCGCATTTTGCCTCTGGATAAAGACGTTTTACAGCCTGTGCCAAAATATGGGAGGCAGTATGGCGAAATGCGTCCTTTCCCTTATCATCTTGGAATGTTAATATATTTAGGTTACAATCTTTTTCTATCACTGTTCTTAGGTCTTTCACTTCTCCATCTACCTCTCCGGCACATGCAACTCTCGCAAGACCTTCACTCAAATCTTTTGCAATATCGAAAATTGACATCGCAGCTTCATACTGTTTTTTTGAACCATCTTTTAATGTGATTTCCATACTATATCTCTTCCTTTCTGTCTTTATACTGTTGGGGTCAAAAGGTCTTTTAACCCCTCTGATACCGAATTGCTCCGCACAATATGCTCCCGCAATTCTTTTAAATATATATAAGATGTATTCTTTGCTTTATATCCTGTCTGATGTGAATTTTATCCATAAAAAAATCCCCATCAGCAGTGAAAGCTGATAGGGACCAATATACATATATCGGCGGTTCCACCCTTCTTGTCAAGTAGACCTCTCAAAGACGATAACGGTGTCGGCCGGGCAGGATTGGTGCCACTCAGAGTTAGTTTTCAGACTGTTTCGACCAAGATGCTTCCAGCCAAGGCATCTCTCTCTGTGGGCTTACGCAGCTTACTCTTCTCTTCCACGTGTTTTCTTCTATTCAGCGATATCTGTATGGACAGATATGCTTTTTTACATTGCTATCATATATCATTCTTACCTTTTTTGTCAAGAGCAATTCCTATAGCAGATAATTTAAAATTTTTGTTTGATGGGAGTAGACGCGAAGAGAGGGGGGATATGTCCTCGAAAAACACGTTCGTTCCCACGGTTTTTCGACATACGCTGATT
>JAUUSJ010000151.1 GCA_030841965.1 Blautia sp. | reverse complement strand
CATTGAGCGGCAAAGCTAAGTATATCGAAAAACCGCTCCACTCTCTATCGTTTGCGGAGGAGATAGAGGCTTGCTCTTTTTGCTGTGTACTGGCGAAACAATATGAAATCCCCATTGAAAAAAGTCTCAAAAAAAGGTAATATTTATACATAAATGTATATGTTTGTTAGTGTAGATATTTTATCTATGAAAAATAATTGCTTTGCACAGTTAATTGATGGAGTTTTTATATAATTAAGAAGATAGGGGATTGGAAGAATGGAAAAAGGATTTAAGTATGATTTTTTTATTAGTTATAAACATGGAACTTTAGATTCGATGGTTGCGGGATATATTCAAAAGAAGTTAGAACGCTATAAGATTCCAAGAGAGATTCAAAAGAAAAGTGGAAAGAAGAAGATTACGAGAGTATTTCGAGACAGAGAGGAGCTTTCTGTCACTGCGAATTTGACACAGGAGATTGAGGAGCAGTTAAAAAATACAGAGTACTTGATTGTTATCTGTTCTCCTGAGGCGAGGCAGTCTGTCTGGGTGAATCGTGAGGTGGAAACTTTTATTCAGTATAGAGGGATGGAATATGTTTTGCCTGTTTTGATAAAGGGGGAACCAGAAGATAGTTTTCCAGATGCAATTGCGGGGGAAGAAATTTTGGCGGCAGATGTGCGGGGGAAGGATTTAAGAGAGAGCAAGAAAAAATGTAAGAATGAATTGCTTCGTCTGATAGCTCCTGCGCTGAATTGTTCTTACGATGAACTAAGGCAAAGGCATAGAAATTATATGTTTCAGAGAATTGCGGTGGCAGCAGTTGGAGTGGCAATTGCGGGAACTGGATTTGCGACGTATTCTTTTCGACAGGCAAAGCGGATTGACGAGGAGTATCAAAAAGCGATAAGGAATCAGGCGAGATATTTGTCTGAGATTTCAGGCGAGTTATTAAATTCGGGAGATAGAATGGGAGCGTTAAAGACGGCGTTGGCGATTTTGCCTAAAGGTAAAAACAAAGACGAAGCATTGGTATTAGAACAGGAAGGTGCGTTAAATAATGCCCTGTATTCGTATACGGCTGGACAAAAACTTTATTTTCGTCCAAATCGAATGGAAGAGACAGATGCCATATTTGGAGGAAATATGAATACGAGAATAGAGGGAGCCATTGATGAGAAGGGAAATTATTATGTGACAGTAGACAATAAAGGAGTTGCATATTTTTATTCTGTAGAAGAAGAAAAATGTGTATGGAAGTTAGATCCAGCATTATTAACCGAGAATGTGGACGAGGAAATCTATACTTATACGATTATTGATGAGGATAGAGTTGCATTTCGATTAGATAAAGAGATATGGATTGCCAGTTATAAAAAGAAGAAAATCATAAAGAAAATTCCATTATCAGGTAAATGTACTGGTGATACAGAGGATAGACTTGTTTCAGATGGAGAGGTTCTTCTTTTTAGTGATTTTCGGAATAGAAGTCTTTCTATTTATAATTTAGAGACAGGAAAGCAAGAATATTTTGTAGAGTATGAAAAACTTGGACTTATAACTACATATGGCATTAGTGTGACGGATATGAGTTGGAATTCTAAAAAGAAAGAAGTAATACTTGCTATGGATGGTACTTCTAAAAACATAGTAGGATTATTTTCTTATTCTTTTGAAAAAGATGAGTATAAAAAATTATCTGATGAGGAGACAGTACAAATGACTGTATTAGATGAGAAACATTTGGCGGCAATTCAGTGTATAAGAGATACAGATTATTCATCACAAAAGGAGATTGATCTTACTGCTACATCTATGTACCAATTATGTGTTTATGATTATACGACGGGAGAAAAAGTTTGGAAAGAAGATGCATTTGAGACAAATCAGATTCCCAAAGTTAAAGAATGTATGGTAATTGAGATAGAAAATGGAAAAAAACTTCTAGTTTTTTATGTAGGTGATGCGGTTTGTTTGATAGATGCAGATACATATGAAGTTCTTGCAAAAGAAAACTATGGCACAGAAGTTGTAGGAGTACAACAATATGACGAAAAAAGATTATTAATAGGATTTGAGGAGAGAAGTATTTATATTATGTCTACCGTCTCAGCGACATTTGGAGTACATATAAGTGCGAGTCAGGAGCCAAGTGAAGGGGCGACTGGAGAGATAAGAAGATTTGTATATAATTCTGATAAAGAGACGGCAATACAGCAATATAACCGAGAAGGAAAAGTGGTCTTTTTGAATATATTGAAAGATGAGAATGCCAAAGAAATAGAAAATAGTAGAGAACCACAAGATGTATCTTATCATACAGTAGAAGAAAACGGAAAAGAAAAGACGTACCGATGTATAAAGTATGAAGATGTTTTGGAGAAAGAAAAAGGAATCATTGAAATTTATGAAGTAGGAAGTTCTAAATTAATATATAAACTGGAGGCAGAAGAAACAGGAATATTCTTTGATAATATTAAAATTGGAATGCAGGAAAATAAATTAATACTTTGTTATACAAAAGAATATCGGTCGGAGGATAATAAGAGTACAGAATTACATATTGTAGATTTAAAAAAAGGAGAGGAAGAAAAATACTGCGCTCTTGGAAAGCTTGTGACTAATGTTTTATATACAAGTGATTTAACGAAGGCTTTTTCACTAAATTTTCATCAGATAGATAAAATTGATTTAACAAAAGCTGATTTATCAATTAATGAAGAAGAGGGAATATTAAAGGAGGAAGTATCAGATATCACAACAGAATTATTTTTAACAGCAGACGATAAATATTTGGTAGTAGCGGATTTGCAAAATAGCGTTGATTTTTCTAGTGAGGCTTCTTGCTATTTGAGAGTATGGGATTTGGAAAATAATCAGTGGAAAAGAATAAATGGCAAGGAAAAACATAAGAAAATTATGTCAAGAGATAGTATAATCTTGGGAAAGGAAAAGCCTGTTATTGCGGTACAAAAAGAAAATGGAAAAATAGAAATTTTTAATCTATCATCAGGTTTTAAGATAGCTACAATTGCGGCAAATGGAAAAACAAATTCTCAGTTGGATTATAGTCAAAGTTTTTTTGATCATGATGAATACTATCTCATTCATAATAGAAATAATAATAAGATTTCTATATGGGATATCAAAAAAGAGAAACAAATTATGGAGAAAGACTGTGGAGATATGTGGGATGGTGATATTTATACAGATAAAAATTCGGAGTATTTTTCTTTAGTACAGACAGGGGATGTGATTCTCTATAAAGTAGATAAAGAGCATCGCTTTGGAGAGTATGCAAGGCTTCCTTTTTCAACTTCTACTTGGGTTAGTTTTGAGGGAAATGAAATTTTATGGCAGAGGTCTTTGGGAAATATTTATTATTCTAAATTTTATAGTTTTAAGGAGCTAAAACAAAAAGCAGAAAAATTATTGGATGGAGAAGTTTTGACAGAGGAAGAAAAGAATGAATATTTTATCTCAGAATAAATAATTTTCACTTGTGGCTACAGGGATATACCTATTTATTTCACAGGAAGAATGTAAATTTGGAAGAAAAATAAAAGGAAGATAAAGAGGAAGACGAAGATGAAGAGAGAAGAAAAAAATTTAAACTATATAGGAACGAGTCGGATATCATCTGGTGAGACTCGTTGCCTTGAGGAAGAGTATGAAAAATGGGTGCAATTATATAGAGAAGATATGGAAGGTCAGGTGGGAGGCAATTTATCCGCCTATGAGGAGTTAGATGAGAGATGGAGCTATGAGGATATTTTGGAAAATCCTAGGAAGTTTTTTGATGCGATTGCTCGAATAAAGGTGCTCCCAGCTTACCAGTATATTTTGAATTATATTATGCTTCAAACGAGAATAGCGATAGGCGAGAAAAATCAGACGGGATTATGGAGATATATGGAGGAGTGGACAGAAGAGAAAAACTGGGAGGAGCAATTTCTTATCTCTAGCGAGGAAGAGCAAAGGTTTGCCGATTTATTAAAAAGAGAAGAGGGAGAAGAAGTAGAAAGTTTTGATTTGGAGCAGTATCGTCTATGTATCGGAAGTATTTTTTATCGCTTAAGGGAAATCTTTTATCAAAATGGCAGGAAGAAATTTGAGATGGAGGATTTTAAAAATTTACTTTTTTATTTTACAAAGAGAGAGCTGAAGGAATTAGCATTTGGTATAAAAATGGAGTATCAAGATTATGAGATTTTTCGCACTAAGGTATTAAAGCTGACGAGAATCAATTTTTTTGACCGGGGAGATATTTTTATATATTTGATTTTAAAATATGCAAAACAATCGACCGAGGAGATGAATTATTACGAGGCAGAAAAATGCCTCAGAGAGATATATCCAGTTTCTGAGGGAAAAAAAGAGCGATTGGAAGATAGAACGACAAGAGGAATGCGAGATGAGCTCGAGGAGGAACTCGAGGAGGGTGGAAGATTAAAAGAGGAGTATAGGGGAAAGATTTTTAAAAATGAGATAGCAATTATCAAAAACGAGTTAGATTGGATTGATAATGCAGTTGCCACTCAAAAACAAAGAAGCTCTAAGAAGAGATTAGAGGAGTATATCGAGAGTATTCGGAAAAAATTAGAAAAAAATGAGGCGATAAAGGAAATCTATATCGGAGACCGTAGGGAGAGAAAAATGGACAGGAGACAGAAAAGAACAAAAGAAAAGATGGAGAGGGAAGATGAAGTTTTCGCCTATTTTTCTTATCCTGCGCAGAAAAATTTTTTTATTCCAGCGGGTACAATATTATACGGTAAGACAAATCCAAAAAAAGAGCGAATGGAAAAAGAAGCGAGATTTATAACAAAGGAGGCTATAAATTTACCACAAAAAGAATGGCTTGAGATTGAAGTTCCCGTGCGTGCGATATCCACAGACGAGAGCATGGAGGATTTCATAAATAACTCTCAGATAGGAAAAAAACTACAAAGGGCTGTCGGAAAGGCAAAAAGAGATGCAAAACCTGTATTTTTAAGTCAAAAATACTTTGAGATGGCCAAGGAAAAGAAGGTTATTATCTTAGACGAGCACCTAAAAACTGCAGTAAAAGAAATTCAGATAGGAAAAGGAATTCGTCTATTTAAGCCGGAGGAAAGAGTAAAAAATGAGGGTATCTTTATCCTAAAATGCAAGTACAATGAGGTGATTTTACCACATACAGTATTGGAAATCTGGATGGAAGGCTACCGATTCCAGTATGAGACTATAGGATATTCCAATACATGCAAGGTACGAGTGCAGGCAAAGAAAATGGATAAAGAGCCAGAGGCTGAGTATGATAAGAAAAACCGCAAAAAAGAAGAATATTTATCTATGATAGAAAAAATAGACGGCATTTACGATATCAAGCTAAGACGTTACACGAAGAGAAAAGAATATTTGGAGTTTTCCTGTAGACGCGAGCCAAAAACTCTCATACAAAAAGGCGAGATAATCGAATTAAAAAATGAAGATGGACATAAAGTCCGCTATCAAATTTTAGAAAATGTAGTCAGTCATGATAAAATCGAGAGCCCTCAGATTACCCTAAAATGGGAAAATATAGAAGAGATAAGGAGAGAATATAAAAATATAAATTCCAAGTTTCATGAAAAAGAGAAATGGGAGATTCTACCTACAGGGACAGTCTTTCATCTATCCTTTGCTCTATCGAGGGATGATGAAGTTCGAGAGAGAAATAACCAAGTCTCATTAGATACCATCCATTTGGAGAATAGCAGCAGGAAAGAAAAGGATATGATATCAAAAGCGGTAGTAGCTTCTTGTTCAAAACCCATTTATATATGGAATAGAGATTATAAAGAGGAGGGCGAGAAGCAGAAGGAAGAAAAAGAATTCATAAGAGACACCGAGATTTTGCGCTATTTCTATCAGTCATCTTACCGAGATATCAACGACTACGAGGGAGTCAAATCTTACGGAAAAGAATATCTATTGAATACAAATTCCTTCAAAAGCACAAGACTTACCCTAAACAGCCTACATGAATTTGTTGGAGAATCAGAAAAAAGCAGAAATCAAATTTTGACACTCGCATTTTTGGAATATATCTTACAAGACGAGGAAGAAAACTCAGAAATATGGGAAGATGAAGAGTTGGATATCATGGAGATTTTAGAAGATTTTGACTATCGAGTCTCCGACGTATTAAGCGAGCTTGGATACATGTCCTTCTATCTGGGAAATGCATACGACGCTTTCTTATATTTACTGCTCTGCGCCGACCTTCCCCTTGATATCTTTCAAAACCTATGGTCAGATAAGCATCCGATGACCCAGTATATTATTACATACACTCCAGATTGGAAAGAGGGGATAATCGATAATTGGAAACTAGTCGAGATAGAGGCGGAAAAACAGCTTGAGCTAGAAAAATGGCAGACAAGCACAAATCAAAAACAAATCTTTTCTATGCCAAAATTAAACGAAAATAAGAAATATATTTTATTTCATGAAGGAGAAGGAAAAGAAACAAGGAAAATTGTAGTGCCCCAAAATGAATCACAAGAGATAAGCATTATATTAGAAAAAGAAAAATTACACCTTCGATAAAATATTATTTTTCATGTTAATATAATATTTTTTAGACGGCAACATATCAGTCACTATATGTAGCCAACACACAGCCAAGAGAGGAGGGAGGTATCTGCCCCAAAAACGATAGAGAGTAGAGCGATTTTTCGATATACTTAGCTTTGGCGCCGGAGCACTGTCTGAGCGCCGAAGGTGCGAGTTTGCGGGAGGCGGCAAAAATCAGCGTATGTCGAAAAATCGTGGGAACGAACGTGTTTTTGGGGCAGATACCTCCCTCCTCTCTTAGCGTCTCCCTCTCATCCACCCTCCTACCCCATACCATTGCACCAAAACTCAAAAAGCAATAGAAAGAGAGGAAAAAATGGAAAAAATAGAAAAAACAATCAAATCAAACTTCAACAAAAAACTAAAAATAATCATAATTCTCACCATATGCATCCTATCCATAGTTGCTATCTTTCTATGGATAAAAGAAACGAAAACAAGTGAGAAATATGAAGCTCAAAAAAAGGCCCAAGCCAGATACTTATCCCAGACATCCAAACAACTACTAGAAAAAGGAGATAGAATAGGAGCATTAAAAACAGCATTGGCAGTTTTGGCGGACGGAAAAAAATCAGACAGCCCTCTTGTTATAGAGCAAGAGGCAGCCTTAAGTCAGGCATTATATTCTTATCAAGACCAAGAATACCTTCGAGCAAATCGAATGGAAAAGACGACGAGCAGTATTCTAAAAGAAGGCTCCTATAATCCAAGTGGCGATTATTATATTACAATGGACGGAAATGGAAGAGTTTATTTTTTCTCTGGAAAAGATGGAAAATGTATATGGGATATACAGCCAGTTGATTTTGGGGAGAGTGTCAGAGAAAACTTTGAGGCTTACGCGATATTAAATGATACTTCTATAGCATTGAGCACCGAAAAAGAAATCTGGATTATCAATTATAGAGAGCAAACAATTATAAAGAAAATCAACCTAGATAGACAAAATAGTTATGGGAAAGATATCCTGCTTGCAGAGAAGGACAAAATCGCGTTAAGTGATGGTACAAATAATGTATTAAAAATTTATAATGCGATAACAGGAGAGGTGGAAAATGAGATAAAATATGAAAGTTTTTCTTTAGACACCAGCAAGGCTGAGATAAATCAGCTCATTTGGAATACACAAAAAGATGAGATAATTATTGCAGCCAGCTGTGAGAATGGCAACCAATCTGGTCTCGTACAATATTCTCTAAAAACAGGAAAGTATAAAATTTTATCGAAACAGGAGACTAAGTGCATTTCCTATATAGACGAACGCTATATTGCGTCAATTCAATGTCTCGATAAGGAAACAGACTCGGATTCTACACCTGGAAAACATTATCAATATTGTATTTATGATACAAAAAAGGGAAAGAGAAGTTGGAAAAAAGACGTTTTAACGAGTAGTGAACAAAATTATTTTCAAACTTTACTTGTGGGAAAGGATAATGAAAAGCAATTGGCATTTTGCCTGACGGAACAGATTTGTCTTGTAAATCCAATTAAGAAAGAAGTGCTCGATGAGGTTGAGCTAGGTTTGGACTACGGGATGGTCGGAATCGACCAGTATGATGATACGAAACTGATATTTGGAACGAAGAATGGAATTGTCTTTACCTACGCATTTGCCTTGACAGACAATACGCAACAAAAAGAAAATGTAGTTGCTTATATAGAGAGAGAAGATGTGCAGAAAATTGCATTTTATGCCAATAATAAAACCTTAGTCCAGCAATGCGGAGAGGGAAATCTCGTTTTTTCCTCTGTGGAGAAAGATGAAGATATTAGTTATATAGAAGAAAGAGGAAAAATAAGAAATATCGAGTATTTTACTTTGCAAAAAGGAGGAGAAAAAACAGTATATCGATGTGCACAGTATAGAAAAGACAATACTTTTGATAAGAAACTGAAAGTGACGAAGGCTGGAACAGATGAGACAATATACGAGGTAGGAGAGGGAGAGGAAAATATCTGGTTTAGTAATATGAATATTGCGATGAGAGATGGAACTCCTGTCTTATGTTATGTGAAAAATTTTGGAAGATATAGTACAACTGGAGAAAATTCTAAATTTTATATGATTGATTTGCAAAAGAAAGAAGAGATAAAAAGTTTTGAGATGTCCAAAAATGATATAATGGATGGCTCTATTCTATATGCAAATGATTTATCCAAACTGTATATTCTGTATGGACCATACGGAGAAATCGACTTATCGAAAGAGGAGTTTGAGGTGGATGAGAATATTATCTGGAATGCAGACGGAGTTTACGATATGAGTTTAACGGCGGATGATAAATATTTGATTGTGATGAACGAGGAGCAAGAATCCGATGATTTATTTGAGGGATATTTAAAGATTTGGGATGTCGAGAAGAAAGAGTGGAAGGAGATAGACGGAAAGAAAGAGTATAACGGTGTACTAAATTATTCTGTCACGGTCGGAAAACAAAAGCCAGTGATTGCGGTGGCAAAACTAGACGGCAATATAGAATTTCTTGACGTGGAGGCGGGAGAAAAAATAAGTAGTATTCCATGTAAAGATGAGTTGCCTAGAGAAATGCAAACTTGTAGTTTCTTTGACGAGGATGAGTATTATATTCAGCTTAGCAATCATAAAATTACGATGTGGAGAGTGAAGAATGCCAAGAAGATAATGGAGCAGGAGGAAGAAGGAAGCGGTGATATTATTTATACAGATGGCAGCGATGAATATTTTGGGATTACTTCTTATAAGAGAAGCGGCGCTCGATGGGATGACGTTCCATACTTTCCTATCTGTATTTATAAAGTAGATGAAAATCACAGGTTTACGGAGTATATGGGACATACAGGGGCTGTATTATCTAGCTGTGCTTGGGCAAGTTTTGATGGAAATGAGATATTATGGCAAGATAGTCAGGGCGGAGACCTAAAGTATTCTAAATTTCATACCTTTAAGGAATTGAGAGAAAAAGCGGAAGAAATTTTGGACGGAGAAAGCCTGACACAAGAAGAGATGGATAAATACTTTATATCATGATGTTTTTGCCTCCTATGATACCGAATTGCTCCGCACAATGTGCTCCCGCATTCTATCTTGTGCAGAAAAATTTTAAAAATCCAGTTGATAATATAAGATATATAAAATGATGTTGGGGTCAAAAGGTCTTTTGAAGCGGATTTTAAACCTTTTGACCTTGGTATCATAAAATTAAATTCAAAAAATAATAGGTAATTGCGAAACGAGTGGGAAATTCTGATGCAAAATATGGTAAAA
>JAUUSJ010000341.1 GCA_030841965.1 Blautia sp. | reverse complement strand
ATTTGGCATAAAATTTAATCAAGTGCTGTTCTTGTTTACCTAAATACCATTGGTTTTTGGGCTGTAACAGACTTTACTCTGTCACAGATTTCCCGAAACAGGGCAAAATGGAACAAGTTACGGCAGGCTGTAGTAGTAAAATGGTAGTAAAAATCGGGGTATATTACTACCGTCCGCCATAAATCAGTGTAACATTTTCCTCTATTATTTTCTGATTTTCATTGTCAAAATATGCAACATGCGTGTCTATAGCAGGCACAATTACTGCCTTAAGTCCATTCCCAACATCATGCTCCTCTACTGGATCCAAGTCGCACACTTTCATTATATATGTAATTTCGCCAAACCAAGTCACACATCCCAGCAATTCCCAATGACCATTATTATTAAAAATCATCGTACCTATCATGTGTGCGGTTTCATTAGGTGGCACTGCTGCACTAACAAATCCTGTTGAATATCTAAACCAAAGTGCTTCATCCCACTTTCCATTACGAATATAATCTCTCAACAGGTCAAATTTCGGATCTAGCATATATTCTGCAGAATGTTTTTTACACATAAAATTAAATACCGTTTTAGAGCACACTCTACGAATATAGGAATCGATGGAAAACTTTATAGAAGTTGTGAAATCATTACGTTGGAAAGCAGTGGCCAATTCTTGATTTGAATACTTATAATCATTAGTCAGGTATCCTTTTTCTCGCAAAACAGTCTCTACTTGTTCTTTTTCATACCCAAAATGAATAATCGGAACAGGCTGTTTTCTTAACTCATCCAATCTTTCTTCTGTTGCAATTTGAATATCTTCTAATTTCGCATATTCATATTCTTCTGGCCCTATTTGAAGTCCCACACATGGAACAATATCAAAATGAAGTCGTTCTGGTCTAGAAGAATCGGCTACGGCATTAAATTCAAGTCCCTTGAATACACCGTCAGCTCCTTTTAATGAAAGTCTTGATTTTCCTATTGTTCGGCCATCGGTCATCTTCTTAGTCCCAGATGCAATCCTTGTCCTTCAAGGGAGCCGACATGATCGAACCTCCCTTCTTATGCAGTTTTGAGTGTCTTTTATCGCCTCCTTTGAACTACTAAGACGGATCTGCCTATATCAAACCGGAAAAGATTTTTAGAATTTTTTATTTTTTCTCATTCCAACAAAAGCAGGATTCATAGTGCCAAAGGAAAGTAGAAAAAAAAGAACGGCGGAGCGCGACTCCGGGCATAATCGTGGAAATTCGTCAGATTTCGACAAAAAAATACGCCAGGGAGCTTTTTATTCTTCCTGACGTAACTTTTTAGAATGTAGAAATATGGTGTTTTATACCAGTATAATCGGTAAGATAATGCGTTTTGCAAGGTGCAAAACACCCAAGAAGAAACTGGAATTTTTTTCGCAGGCCACCCAGGCTAAGCCTTTTTCTTTTCTTCAAAACAAAACCACCCATGATCCTCCTGGCGGCAGAACACAGATGGGAAACGCAAATAAGCCCTGCTGTGAAAAGCCGTTTTTTTTCTTGGCCTTTCATCAGGGCTGTATGTATAATCGCCATATCGGCATAATTATTAAGGAAAGAACCGGAGGTGGGTTGAATAAGAGGGCAATCTTTTT
>JAUUSJ010000150.1 GCA_030841965.1 Blautia sp. | reverse complement strand
GTGGGAACGAACGTGTTTTTCGAGGACATATCGACGGACTCTCTTGGCGTCTATTACATCTCTTGCATCTATTGCATCTGCTTCCCCACACTACCTAACAAAAACTCTACACTTTATAAATGCACTCTCGACTCAACCAACTCCTCTATCGATTCTTATTGCGATACTGAACCGGTGTCATATCAAAACTCTTCTTAAAAGTACGACTAAAATGCTCCACATTTTGATATCCAACAGCCTCAGAAATCTGCTCGACTGTCATATTTCCATGCTTAAGTAATGTCTTTGCCTTCTTCATACGAATACGAGCAACCTGCTCTCCAAATGTTCTACCTGATTTGTCCTTAATATACTTAGAAATATATGGCTCAGACAAATGGAACTGTGTTGCCATGCTCTCCAATGTCACATTCTGGTAATTACTCTGAATATAGTTTAACATTGCAACTAAGCGGTCATCTTGCTCATTCTCATTGGATTCTATCTGAGGGAGTTTGTTGACAGCCACCACTAACGCATCGATGGAAGACTTAATAATATCCTCATCGATACCTACGCCCCAGTACATCTTCCCCTGACAAGTAATGCCGACATACGACATCGCCTTAGAGGAGGAACCTTGAGAGAGCGCATGCTCCTCGTAGATGGATAACTCATAGCTAATTCCAAAGTACTGCTTGATTGTATTACTTACTGCGTCCAAACGTCCATTACCGTTTGCATCCACAACTGCCTTCTTTTCTCCGCAGGCAATCGTAGCCTCCGCCATAATTCCATCTTGCTGGATAAAATGGCATTCTTGAATCTGAAAATGTGGCATACGGTTAATATAATTTTCCTCGAAAATCTCGTAAACCCACTGTGGAGATAACTCCTTATGCTCCTCGTCGGAAACCTGTTTTACCGCATATCCAACTTCCTCTCTCATCTTCTCAGGAATAGAGATGGAGAAATTATGTTTTAAGATATAGCTTACGCCGCCCTTACCAGACTGGCTATTGATACGAATTACGTCAGAATCGTAAGTCCTGCCGACATCAACAGGGTCAATAGGAAGATATGGAACAGTCCACTCTTTTACATGTTTCTTATCAATCCAATCCATTCCCTTTGCGATGGCATCCTGGTGAGAACCAGAAAATGCGGAGAATACCAAATCTCCAGCGTATGGCTGTCTATCGTAGACATGCATTCTCGTAAGTCTCTCATACTTTTCACGAATCATCGGCATATTGGAAAAATCAAGTCCTGGGTCGGTTCCGTAAGAGAACATATTCATCGCAAGGGTGATAATATCTACATTACCGGTTCTCTCTCCATTTCCAAATAAAGTTCCCTCCACACGGTCAGCTCCCGCTAATACACCAAGCTCCGCATCGGCAACTCCGCCTCCACGGTCATTATGTGGATGAAGACTTAATATTACATTCTCTCTATACTTCAATCTCTTGCTTAAATATTCAATCTGTGTCGCAAAGACATGTGGCATCGCTGTCTCAACCGTCGCTGGAATATTGATGATAGCTTTTTGCTCTGGTCTTGGCTGCCATACATCAAGAACAGCATTACAAACCTCAAGCGCATACTCGACCTCTGTTCCGTGGAAACTCTCTGGGCTATACTCAAAAGAGAAATTTCCATCTGTCTCGTCAGCCAATTCCTTCAACAGCTTCGCTCCATCCACTGCCAATTTCTTAATCTCTTCTCTATCTTTCTTAAATACCTGCTCTCTCTGAGCTACTGATGTAGAGTTATAAAGATGGATAACTGCGCGAGGTGCTCCCTTTACCGCCTCAAATGTCTTCTTAATAATATGCTCTCTCGCCTGAGTAAGTACCTGAATTGTCACATCCTCTGGAATCATATCGCGGTCAATCAAAGACCTAAGGAAAATATACTCCGTCTCAGAAGCAGCTGGAAAGCCAACCTCAATCTCCTTAAATCCAATATCCACAAGCATCTGGAAAAACTCCAACTTCTCATCCAAGCTCATAGGCTCAATCAAAGCCTGATTACCATCTCGAAGGTCAACTGAGCACCAGATTGGTGGCTTTTCAATATGGTCCTTCTTCGCCCAGTCATACTCACAGACGGGCGGCATAAAATACTGTCTCTTATATTTTTCAACATTCTTCATTTTTAGCTCTCCTTTATATCTAAATTTTCTCAAAACCGATTTTCGTCACAAAGCTCATTATACACTATATTCTATTCTTTGCAAATAAGAAATAAAAAATGTTTGGCTTTTGATAAAATACATCATATTTTTTGACTTTTTTTATTCTATCATACTCTTTCTCATATTAGAATGATTAAATTTAATCAGTTTTATTGATGTATTTTAATATTTGTATAAAAAACTTAACTTTGTCACTCGATTTCTTCCACAGAATCCAGGATGCGGTACGCCCAAAGGATATAGCTTGTGAGATAATAAGATTTGAGAAAGCAGACGCCAAGAGAAGAAGTAAGTATATACTCTGCAAACATAAAAAAAGGTCAACACTCCCTTGTCAATCCAAGAAAGCATTCACCTTTTTTCTTCACACGAATTGTGCCTATAAACTTTCTACTGCTCCTCTCTTATAATCCATGTCTTAAGCGGCTTAATCTCCTCTCCCTTCTCTCCATAGAGAAACTCAAGCTCATCCAAATTTAAGTCCATTTTAACTGGCTCTCTACCAAAGTTTTGTACAAAAATATACTTTTCATGTTCACCGTATCTTGTCGTGACCTCGACCTCAGCTGGAATTTTACATTTTCCATCAAATGGAAGAAGAAGCTTTGTATCATCCACAATCTTCTCATATAAATCCTCATAGAAAGCGTCCTCCACGTCCGCACAAATATAATAAGCTTTTCCATCACCAAACTGATTCACTGTGGCTGCTGGTGTCTTTGCATAGAAGTCATCTCCATATACCATAAATGGAATCGCCTCCTTTGTCTTCACCAACTGGCATAAATTTTCACAGCGATACTCTCTATTCAAAGCCACTCTATCCAAAGTTTCTCCGTCCATCTGTCCCATATTTTTTACTGGAATCAGCCGATTGAATTCTCCATCATAGAGCGCATCAATCTCTGTGCTTCTTATTCCCATTACATCCATCAAATTTCCAGGAGTACCGCCGAGCATACATAAATCATTCTCATCCACTACGCCACTCCAGTAAGTTAAAACAAATCTTCCTCCTTTTCTCACAAACTCTCTCACCTTTTCCTCAAACCCTGCACGAAACATATAGAGCATCGGAGCCACCACAATTTTATACTCATCTATGGACTGCTCCATATCTATCATATCCACATCAAGTCCAAGTCGCCTAAACGCCTTATACGATTTCTCAACTGCTTTTTTATAATTCATATTTTCATTTTTTGCGCCCTGTGCCTCCTCAAGCGCCCAGCGATTCTCCCAGTCAAACAAAATAGCAACCTGCGGATGAACCTCGCTTCCCTGACAATCGCCAATCTTTGTCAACACCTCGCCGACCTGCTTACATTCTTGATAGACTCTATCATCCTCTCCGCCGTAATGGTCGATAACCGCTCCGTGGAATTTCTCAGCTCCACCTCGCCCTTTTCGGATTTGAAAATAAAGAACACTCTCAGAGCCATGCGCAATCGCCTGAAGAGAAGCCGCCTCAAGCATACCTGGTCGCTTTAATTTTGCCACTGGCTGCCAGTTTGTCGCGCTCGGACAAGACTCCATCAACAAAAATGGTTTTCTCTTAATAGAGCGAATGATATCATGCTGCATTCCAACATCCAACGCTCTTATACTCTCCCTCTCCTTATGCCATGCCGGATAATTATCCCAGGATGTAATATCCAAGACATCCTCAAACTTATGATAATTAAGCGGTTTAAAATCATACATCATATTTGTCGTCGCAGGCTTCTTCGCTCCCGCATCTCTAAGTGCCTGAATCTCTGCCCTACAAAAATCAACGGTCTGATATGTAACAAATCTCTTCCAGTCCAAAGTCAATCCGTGAATGGACCCCTCCCCCAGAGGAGACGGAGACTCAATCTGCTCAAAACTATCGTAATGATGACTCCAAAATGCAGTATACCATTTTTTATTTAACTCCTCGATTGTTCCATAACGCTTCTTAAGCCATCCTCGAAACGCTTCCTGACAGATGGGACAGTGACATTCTCCACCGTACTCATTGGAAATATGCCATAAAAGCACAGCCTCATTGGAGTCAAATCTCTTTGCCAACTCTTGATTTATCTCTCGAACCTTCTCCCTATAAATAGGAGAACTAAAACAATGATTATGTCTCATGCCAAAAATCTCTCTTTGTCTCATAGAATTGACACGAAGTATCTGCGGATACTTCTCTGCCATCCAATGTGGTCTGGCTCCAGACGGCGTAGATAAAATGACAGAAATCCCGTTTTTATGTAATCGCTCAATCATCTCCTCAAGCCAATCAAAGTCATATTCTCCCTCTTTTGGCTCTAATTTTGACCAGGCAAATACCCCGAGGGTGACTGTATTTATCTTCGCTTTTTTCATCATCTCCATATCTTTTTCTAAAATATCAGGATAATCCAACCATTGGTCTGGATTATAATCCCCACCATATAAAAATCTTTTATGCGTTAACTCTCTCATGCTCTTTTCAATACCTTTCATAAGTAGTAATATAGACATATCCGTCTGCTATCATAGCATATACTATTTCTCTAGCATACCCCTAAAATTAGATTTTTTCTACCTCCAAATATCCAAAAATATACGAAAATCTCCTTTATTCTTAAGCAAAATTTCTTTCTCTTATCTGAAAATCTATGGCATGATGTTGGAGTCAAAAAACCTTTTTACTCTAGTATCATGCCATATAAAACAAAAAGGGATGCCTATCTTTTCAACATCCCTTTTTGTAATAAGGTTGTCATGCGGTTTTGCAGTTATATAGACCAATATTCTGTAAACAAATACAGCATTGTAATAAGCTGTTATTTCACCGCACCTGTAATGCCTTCTGCGAACTGTTTTTGTAGGATAAAAAAGATCAACATTGTCGGAATAGAACAGAACAAAACTCCCAACATTAACATACCGTAATCCGTCACATAGCCAGATACCAGATTCGATATTAACATCGGCATTGTCACAGAGTCACTATCCGTCATAATTACCTTTGGCCATAAGTAAGCATTCCAAGCATTCATAAAAGTAATAACTGCTGCTGCCGCATAGGTAGATTTCATCGTAGGTATGAACATACGAAAGAAAATCTGTAATTCCGTCAATCCATCTATTCTCGCAGCCTCGATAATATCAATCGGAAATGAGCGTGCATTTTGCCGAAACATCATAATCATAAAAGGGGTTGAAAGTGTCGGCAAAATAAATCCAATCGTTGTATTTAAAAGTCCAGCTGATGAAAACATCTGGAATAACGGAATCATTGTCGCGACGGCTGGAACCATCATCGCAAGAAGTAAAAGAGAGAATAATTTATCTTTCCCTCTATCGTGATAGATTTCAAATCCATATCCCGCCAAGGAACAAATAATCAGACAAAGAATCGTCAAAACAATCGCATATTTAAAAGAGTTCAACATCGCCCCTGCGAGATTTTGACTCGCTGTCAGATTTTTAAAATTTTCTATCAGATTTGTCCCTGGCAAGAGTCTTCCCTTTAGCACGTCAGAACTCTTATTCGTCGCCGCCATAGCCATCCAGTATAACGGAAATACGGATATGACAGAAATCAAAATTAAAAATATATAAGTCGGAATTAACCTTTTTTGAACTGTGGATGGATTTTCCTTAGTCACGTGTATCACCTACCTTCATATTAATTGCCGCAAGTATTGCCACTAAAATAAACACAAGAAATGCCATGGAAGCTGCATATCCAAAATTTGGCTTATTTCTAAAGCATGTATTATAAATATAATGCGACATCGTAATCGTCGAGTTTGCAGGTCCGCCGTTTGTGAGGTTCATGGACTCATCAAAAAGCTGTAAAGTACCATTAATCGACATAATAAACGTCATAATAATCGTAGGTTTTAAAAGAGGCACTGTAATTTTCCAAAATGTCTTCCATCCACTCGCGCCATCAATCTTCGCCGCCTCATAGACAGAATACTCGATATTTTGAAGACCTGCGAGGTAGAATACCATATTATAGCCTGTCCATCTCCATATCAAAGCCAAAATAATAATCGCCTTCGCACTCGCCGCATGTCCCAAAAAATTATATCCTGTATCCAAAATATGAAGTTTTATTAGCACAGAATTTACAAACCCATCTACCGCAAAAAGAGAGCGGAAAATAAGGGAGTAAGATACAAGCGCCGTGGCACATGGTAAAAATACACAGGTCCGAAAAAAGCCCTTAAACTTCAAATCTTTATTATTTAATAATTGCGCCAGCAAAATTGCTAAAATGAGCATAATAGGAACTTGAATAATCAAATATAAGAAGGTATTTCCAATGGACTGCAAAAATACTTTATCTTGAAACATTCTTGTATAATTAGACAATCCCGTAAACCTCATATTCTTGCCCGTTCCCGTCTCAAGTGAGAGGATAAACGCACGAATCATCGGGTAAAAACTCATGACAAAGATAAGTATCGTGGCTGGAGCTAAAAATGCCCATCCCATCAAATTCTGCTTTTTCGTGAGACTCATTTTTTTCTTTTTGGTCATTTATCTCACCCCTATTCCTGCATTCTAAATTCAAGCTCAGCCTGAGCATCCTTAAGTGCTGTGGCCTTGTCGGCTCCTCCGATAATATTTTGTACTGCTGTTCCGATTGTCTCACGACCCTCATAGTAGGAAGGGCTTGTGGCAATACTTGGAACCTTAGAAGAATATTCTACAATCTTTGAAAAAATAGGCTCATCACTCCAAAATGCCTGTTTTTCCTGATATACCTTAGAATCCGCTGTTGGAAGATAGGTGGAGATTGCGCCCGTCGTAGGAAGAATCGTCTCATAAAATTCCACACTAGAGCCGAAAGTAGACGCCAATAACTTCTCTGCCAAAGCGACATTTTTACAGTTGGAAGAAATATACCAAGAAGAACCGCCCACATTAGAATAATGCGTCGCTCCCTCGACACCCTCCAAAATCGGAAGGTTTGTGATAGCCCATTTTCCAGACTGGTCCTCATTTTGCATAATCGAGGCAGTAATCCAGTTTCCTGTCATAACAGCCGCCACATTTTCCTTGGAGATAGAACCTACATAGTCATCCCAGGAATTGACTTCCAAATACACATTTTTCTTCACCATCTCTGTATACAAATCGAGAACGGTCTCAAGAGGTTGATTTCCCTCGATAAAAGCATTTCCTTCCTCATCAAATAAAGACGCACCACAAGATTGCAACATCATCATAATCGTATCTGGAGAATTTGCCATTCCAGACAACATATATTTTCCAGTTTTTTTGTATACCTGTTCTCCCATCTCAATAAATTTATCCCATGAAATATCGGTAAAATCATCCACAGTATAGCCAGCTTCCTTTAAAATATCCGTTCTATATGCCCCAATAGCCGCTCCATTATCAAATGGTACTCCGTAATGCTTTCCATCTTTCACCGAATAATTTTGCTTTAACTCACTAAATTGGCTCCAGTCAATATCGATATCATCTAATGCCACAAACGCATCTGGATATGCCTCCAGAAACTTTTGATAAGAATTATCCTGCAATAAAATAATATCTGCGAGAGAATCATACTGCCCTGAGGTAGCTGCTGTAATTAACTTCGCCTCACAATCGTCACTCGACGTCTCAACGATATCTACCTTCACGCCTGCCTGGTTCGCCGCCTCTTTCATCGCTGCGATATTAAAAGTCGGGTCCCAGCACCATACCGTCAATGTATCGTCTGCATTTGCATCCCCCTTTGAAACTGTATTTCCATCTTGATTAGAACCAGAAGAACCACAGGCTACCATCGAGACTGCAATTATCGCCGAACATAAAATAGCAGATAATTTCTTTAACATATTCTTTCCTCCTTAAAAAAACAGATTGACGAAATAAAATAACTAGAAATCTAATAAAACTCCGCTCATTTCTCGTCAAAATCTCCATAAAATCTAACAAAATAACTGGCCAATTATCATTGTTCTTTATCTTCTATCACCACTGATGAATATAAACAAAGTATACCATCTTATTTTCACGAAATGTCTCTAAAAACGACTATAATCTATGCATATTCGACCACGATTTAAATTTTATGGTAAATATATCTAAAATTATCTACTATTTTTTTATATTTCTATATTTATTTACGCATTTTTGACTTTTTTCTATGCATTTTCAACTCTCGCTACCATCCTCTTTTTACCAAAATTTTAAAATCTTCCAGATTTCTCTTATAATTATTCGGGTCATTTTTCCACTCTTTGGGTGAGACTCCCAAAAACGCCTTAAAATTTCGATTAAAAGTAGAGATGGTAGAAAAACCAACTTTAACCGCAATCTCCTTCATCGTTCCCTTCTTTTTCTGAATTAATTCACACGCCTTTGTAATACGATAATCATTAATATACTCGACTGGAGTCATCCCTAAATTTTCCTCAAAACTTCTACGAAAATGCGACTCACTCATAAAACAAATCTCTGCGATATCTGAGATTTTAAGTGACTCACTATAATGCTCATGAATAAACGCAAGACCAATCTTAATCTGCTCATAGCTTTGTTTATATTTCCTCTCCTTTTTCGCGTTCTCATTCATCCTCGCAATCTGCATCAAAATAGTATGACAAATGCCAAAAACCGACTCCTTATAAAACTTTTTCTTCGCCTTCATCTCCAAAAAAACAAGCTGAATTGCCATATAGAGCTCTGGAAGTTCCTCTTTTTTTATCAGATAGCTTGTTTCATTAATTAGCTTTGATATCTTTTGGCGAAGAAGTTTATCTTCTGGATAAAGTGCTGTCAGGATTTTATCTGTATCTAAGAAAATATATTCCCAGTATGCCATAGCTCCAATCTCATCACTCTGCGTGGAATGAATATGATTGCTCGGAATAATGGTGAGAAATCCCGGGGTGTAATAGCGCATTTCTTCTTCCAGCAGATACGTACCATGTCCTTCTAGACAAATGCCTATTTCCAATAAATTATGGACATGAGGAATATAGAGGTAGTCCCGTCTCCACTCTTCTCCGTAGAGGGCGATGGCGTACTCGTCTTGGGGCATCTCGTAGTAGCGCATCTCGATTTTATCTTTATCTCTTTTCATTCTTCTTCTCCTCCTCTTAATTTCAATCTCTTATTAGGTGTTATCGCGTTTTCTCCTTTTTTAACTTCAATCTGCCTTGGATATTCTAGCACTTTTCCTTTTCTTAACTTCAATCTGCTATCAGATATTCTAGAATTTTCGAGTCTTATTTTTGCTATCATAACATATAGAGTCTTTCTCGCATACCCACAAAAATGAAATTTTTCTGTAAAAAAATGACTCTTGACTTTTAAAAAAAGAAAATGATAAGATAATTATGTTTAATTGAATAGTCCATTTGACACGATACAAGCAATATATGTATATACTGCTGATACGAGACGTTGAGCGATATTTTGTATGTGTCATTCTTATTTTACTTAGGCACATGCAAGATTCGTATGCATAGGCCTTTTTTGTATTGTATGCATATCATATTTATGTGGATTGTGGAAAAGTAGAGGATAGAAGGGGCGGGTGGGAGACGCTAAGAAAATGATTGAGAGACGCTAAGAGAATGATTGGGAGACGCTAAGAGAGAGGGAAGATATCTCCTCCGTAAACACGTTCGTTCCCACGGTTTTTCGACATACGCCGATTTTTGCCGCCTCCCGCAAACTCGCGCCTTCGGCACTCAAACAGTGCTCCAGCGGCAAAGCAATGTCATTTAGTTAGTGGTAAGT
>JAUUSJ010000149.1 GCA_030841965.1 Blautia sp. | reverse complement strand
TCCAGCGGCAAAGCTAAGTATATCGAAAAACCGCTCCACTCTCTATCGTTTTCGGGGAGGATATCTCTCGCTCTTTTGTGCTGGTTTATGGAACCTATTAGTTCATATTTGTGTTTAGAATTGTGAACTATCTACTTCACTTTTCTATTTACTTCACTTTTCTATCTACTTTACTTTTCTATCTACTTTACTTTTCTATCTGCTTCATTTTTAAAGGTATAAGAATTTTAAGTTTTCAATATTATTTTTGTATCGCATAACCAAAAAATCTGTGGGACTACATAGTTTATGCAGAATAATCAGTTTTATGGATAGTGATGCTTGCATAAACAGACATATCTGTTTATTATAAAAATGAATTTTTATCTTAATATTTCGTAGGCTTCAGCCATCGTTTGCTCGTAATAAGGAGTTACATAGAAAATACCCACAATACCACAAGTAATACCAGATAAAATATGCCATCCGATGAATGATAAATCTAAGACAAAGAGATCCATCTTATGTCCATCCGTCATTTTTTTGCTTAGGTCGAATGCTTCTCTCCAATCGATATCTGGGTTATCTGCTAAGATATAAGGAATCATCTTATACTGATAGCTCTTAACGATACCAGGAATGACGAAAAGCAATGTCCAAAGCACAGTAAATAAATCCATCAAAAATCGAGTGAGTGCAACTGTACCCATGGAACCATTTCGATAAGTTTCCAAAATATCTCCAACTCTAGCGTCTGTATAGCCGTTTCTTATAAAGAAGCCTTTTACTCCTACTTCGATTTGATATACAACTAAAAGATTTATTATGATACCAATAATAAATAAAACGACACTGCTTCCGATAATTGTAAATATTAAAAATGGATGCTCCACAAGATAATTTGCGATACCTGTCGCTACGGAATCCACTCTTCCTGTACTATCGCTTGTGACACGGCTGACATTACCTGCATTGGAACCTCCTGCCATTAAAAGTTGAACAACTGACCATATAAAGCCAACTGCGACACATGCCCAATAGTTTTTCCTTAACTTATCCTTTGCAGCGTACTTCAAATCAATTCTATTCCACATAGAAATCCCTCCTTAAATTTTTTCATATACTGCCATTTCATCTGACAACTCTCACGTGCAAGTCCGTGGAGTTCTCATTACTAAGTATGTCTCACAATCATACATCATTTTCAAACTTTGAAATATGAGTATCATTCTGCTTAAATAATAACATACTTTGCATAAAAAATCTTCTATGAAATCAATTCTAATTTCTTAAGCTTTTCTTTCGGGAATTTATTTGTACGCCGTTCGTATCGGCAGATTAACAAAACATCTATATTATACAATTATATTATTTCTTATATGATTTACACTTATTAGAGGTCGCATCGTTTTGTTTATTATTTATCATTTATAATTTTATAATTAATACAGGAATCGGAGGATTATTTTTGCGGTTAATATATTCTGTCTGAATTACCAAATATTTTTTAGAATCCAGCTCTCTTATATAAGATAAAATTGCATCTCTCTCTTCAAATCCCGTATCTCCCCCACTATAAATACAAAGGGTCATCAACCCCTTTTTCTCCAACAAAGATAATCCCTCTTTTATTGCCTTAATACTAGCTGACGCCCTTGTCGCTTTTGTATGGTCTCCGCCTGGAAGATAACCAAAATTAAACATAATACAAGAAATAGACTCCTCTTTTATATATTGTCTCATATTCTCATGCGAATCCAAAATAAGCTCATATCGACTTAAAACCCCATTTTTCAAGAGCCTCTCTCTCGTATTATCCACCGCAATTTCTTGTACATCAAATGCATAAACCTTTCCCTGCTCCCCCACAAGCTCCGCCAAAAAACTAGTATCATATCCATTTCCCATCGTAGCGTCAATACAAATATCTCCTTCTCTCACTTGCTCTTTTACAAAATGATGAATCCATTCCGTTATCTGGTAATTTTTCATTATAATTTAAGCCCAGACAATCTTGATTTACATTAACTTCAATCATGATAACTGAGCCCCTCTCCTTCCTATAAATATCCATTAAAATTTTGCGTTATATATTGAGTTGAATAAGTCCATAAGCTGGAACTTCTCCCTAACCTTAATCTTCCTCTAAGCTTCTAGCACTGGATTACCTCAGCAATATCGCTTTCACATATATCTTACCTAACCCTAACCACCCTCTAAGCTTTTAACACAGCTATCTAAAAAATTTAATTTCTTATCTCTAAAAAATTCTTACAATCACATCATCTCACATCTAACATATAAAACTTACTATATTCCCACGCCTATGCCAATACACAGCCAAGAGAATAAGCAAGTATCTCCTCTGAAAACGATAGAGAGTGGAGCGATTTTTCGATATGCTTAGCTTTGCCGCTGGAGCACTGTTTGAGTGCCGTAGGCGCGAGTTTGCGGGAGGCGGCAAAAATCAGCGCATGTCGAAAAATCGTGGGAACGAACGTGTTTTCAGAGGAGATACTTGCTTATTCTCTTAGCGTCTGTTCCCACATTATCTCATTCTACAGAGCAACCACTCCCTTCCTCTCTCACCCAATCATAATATGCTCCGAAGGCAACTCATACTTCCTCTTAGAACTCTTTGAAAACCCTCCAAAAAGCAACGCCAATGACATCGGTCCAATTCTTCCAATATACATCATAACCATAATAACAACCTGACTCCCCCTACATAAATCTGGGGTCAAATCCGCCGTCAACCCGACCGTTCCGATCGCCGAAGTCGCCTCATACACAATATCAATAAACTCTCTCTCTGGCTCCATCCCCGTAATCAAAATAATCCCAGTGAACAATACCGTCACCGCCATCATAATAACAGCAAATCCAATTCTAATCTGCTTTCCCCTTATCTTACGCCCAAAGCATTCCGTCGCCTCACCGCCCTTTGCGATACTAAAGCAAGTGAGAACGCTCATAGCAATTGTCGTTGTTTTCACTCCACCCGCTGTTCCTCCCGGAGAGCCTCCCACGAACATCAGAAGACAAGTAATGAATTTCGATTCTGTCCGAAGCCCTGACTGAGAGATTGTCGCAAACCCAGCTGTTCTTGTGGAGACAGAGTGGAATAAAGACGCCATTATCTTATTCCCAACTGTGAGATTTCCCATCGTCTCAGGATTATGAAATTCTAAGACAAAGAAACTAATACCACCCACTATAATTAAAATCCCCGTCATCACAAGGACGAGTTTAGAGTGAAGCTGTAATCTGGAAAACCAATTTTTTCTCGGCATCTCTCTTTTCCAAATCTCTCTCCCCGTGTGAACGAGGTCTCTCCAAACGGTAAATCCAAGTCCGCTGACAATAATAAGCAGCATCGTTGTGATATTGACCACTGGATTGGTCACATAGTTTTTCAGGCTATCTGCCCCCAAAATATCAATTCCCGCATTACAAAAGGCTGAGACGGAGTGAAAAACAGCGTAACCAATTCCCCGAATGAATCCAAACTCCGGCACAAATTGAATCGCATATCCAACTGCTCCCAATCCCTCCACAAATAATGTCCCCTTAATCACATAGAGCAACATCGCAACGGTTCCGCCAGGTCCCGCCATACTATAGCTATCCTTTAGCCAAATCCTGTTTTTGACAGATAATCTTTTTCCCATAACCACTGCAAATACAGTGGCACATGCAATAATGCCAAGACCACCTATCTGGATTAATAATAATAAAACTATCTTTCCAAGCAATGTAAACTGCTCCGCTGGAACAACCGTGACCAGACCTGTCACACAGGTCGCCGTCGTGGCGGTAAATAAGGCGTCCATAAATGCAATTGGTTTCGTATTACAAATCGGCAGCCATAATAAAACTCCTCCAAATAAAATCACTCCCGCAAATCCTAATGCCATAATCTGCAGGGCATTCCATCTTATATTTTTTTTCTTTATCTGCATATATTTCTTGCCTTTCTTTTTATATTTATTCTCTGTCAATGGTATACTAAATAATTCCATTTTTCAAGATAGATTCTGCGGAATCTTGTATCTAATTTTCGTTTCTATCCAGTTTTCGCTTGACAGCGTATATCTCTGCCATTAAAATAAAGAATAATAGTTCTTTTTTATCATTATGGCAGCTTTTTATTGGGGGATAAAAAGAGGAGGTCTATATCCAACATGGAGACTTTTAGAAAGATAAAGAAACTGTTGTTTCGGGCTATCAAGATAGCTCTCGGCAGTAGCACTGCCATCTATATCGCCACATTGCTGGACTTACAGTTCGCCGTGGCTGCCGGAAGTATCACACTTCTTACACTTGTAACTACAAAATGGGAAACATTACATTTATCTTGTTTCCGACTTCTCACCTTTTCCGTATCTATCACTACGATTTTCATTTTATTTCCACATTTGGAAATTCAATGGATTGCCTATGGGCTTTTCATTTTTATCATTGTTCTCATCAGTGATGTTTTTGGATGGTCAGCCACGATATCGGTAAACGCCGTTATCGGAACACATTTTTTGACGGAAAAAAACTTTTCTCCGGAATTTATTTTAAATGAGTTGATGCTTGTCGTGATTGGTATTGTCATTGCGATTATTCTTAACCTCTTTCATGATAATAAACGCGAAGAGGAACATATTATTAAGAATATGCGCCGTACAGAGCATCAATTACAGGTTATTTTAGGTGAGGTCGCCACGTATCTGAGCAAAAAAAGATTACAGCGAGATGTATGGGCCGATATTCGAGCATTGGAAAGTAAGCTTGACGGATATATCAATGATGCCCATGCGTACCAGAATAATACTTTTTCGTCAGACCCGCAGTATTATATCGAATATTTTGAGATGCGCCGTAACCAATGTCAAGTTTTGCACAATCTTCACTATGAGCTAAAAAAACTCCGCCGTATTCCAGACCAGGCAAAGATTGTGTCAGAATATATTACGTATATGAGTGAGTATGTAATTGAGGTGAATACGCCATCCCTTCAACTTGACAGGCTTGAGGAAACCCTCGAGAGCCTAAAAAGTCAACCACTTCCGCAAAGCTATGAGGAGTTTGAAAACCGTGCTCTCCTCTATCATATTTTAATGGATTTAGAGGAATTTCTCGTATTTAAACAGAGATTTGTTCGAGATATGGATGATGAAATTTTGGATAAGTACTGGAGTCGAACAAAGGAACTTCAAGAAGAGATGCAACAAAAGGAAAAAGAGAAGAAAAAGAAGAAAGAGAAAATTAAAAAATGGAGGAAAAAAGTTCCTCCGACCATTTAAGAGAAGTATAGATGAGAGGCTTTTCCTCTTAAAACATACCGCGGTTTTAAATTTCGCCATTGTTTTAAGGAGAGAAGCCTCTTATCTGTTCTAATGTTCAAAAATACTTTCTCTATATCAATCCCATACTTTTTAGTATGTATAACCATATAGTCAATGTAAACGCACTAAAAAGCGTTGTCAACATAACGACACTGGAAGTTAAGACTCCCTCATGCCCCATATTTCTCGCCATAACATAGCAGCTCACTGTTGTCGCCGAACCGAGCATCACTAAAATCGCCACAAGCTTTTCCTCTCGAAAGCCCATGGAAACTGCAACTGGCAAAAAAACGGATACAAAGCCAACGAGTTTGATTACGGTCGCTGTGATGGCAGGCTTTAGTTTTGCCAATGCTTTTTTAAAGTCAAAAGTCGCTCCCATCGCCATAAGCCCCATCGGAGATGCCACATTTCCAAGATTCGTAAGAGTTTTCTCTAGTATATGGGGCATCGGAATCCGAAAGAAGGACCATAAAATTCCAAGGACAATTCCTATAATAATCGGATTGGTTACAATTCCTTTTAATGTTTTTTTTAAGAGTTCTGGGGTTATTCTTCCACTCTGCCCCGGCTTGAAAAAAGATAAGACAATAACAGCCATAATATTATAAAGCGGAACACTTCCGATAATCATAAGAGGCGCCATACCAGAATTTCCGTAAATATTTTGGATAAAGGCAATTCCAAGAAGCGCCGCACTGCTTCGATAGGATGCCTGAATAAATTCTCCTTTTAGAGTTTTATCCCTCCAAATAAGAGAGAACAAAGCTGAAATCCCAATACTTATCACAGTCGCAAAAAAACAAAAAAGAACGAATTTTAAATCCCAGACTTCTCTGAAATCTACCGTCGCCAAATCCTTAAAAACCATGACTGGAAGTGGAACTAAAAAGACAAATTTATTCATCTTTGAGGCAAATACATCATCAAACCAGCCGATTTGATGAAAAACATAGCCAAGAACCATCATTAAAAAGATAGGAATAGTCGCATTTAAGCTAAAAATTAAATTTTCCATATTTATCAACTTCTTTCTTTTTCTAATTTTTCTGCATAAGCCAACGCCTGCTTTAGCGCATTTTCCTTACTCACTCTCGCAAGCCTTAATTTATGTGCATACTCCAAAATTTCATGAAATTTCGGACTTGGCTTTAACCCTGCCTTTACCAAATCACATCCCATCACATACGGCTTCTCCATTGTCTCATGGAAAATGGCAAGTCTCTCTCGCAAGAATGCCTCCGTCTTTTCATCTCTTATCATTCCAGTTCTTCCCATATGGTCTGCGATAGAAAATAAGATTAATCCCTCCGGGTCCACTGATGCGTCAAACATTTTATTCGTTGATTTTATCTTTGCTTTTTGCGCCGCCATGATATTTGGTTTCATATGAAGTTCTACCATATTGAGGACATATTTTCTGAGTTTTACCTCATTTGTAATCCTCTTTAAAAAAACTTTTACGAGTGGAAGTCCCTCCACCTCATGCCCAAATGCGTGAATTTTGCCGTCTATCTCTCTCGTCGTCAAAATTTTTCCAAAATCATGGCAGATTGCAGAAAACATAAATCCAACTGGATTCCTCGTATCCTCCCGAAACTTCGCCGCCTCGTCGAGAACAAGCATCGTATGATTCCATACATCTCCCTCTGGATGATGTTCTCTTGACTGCTCTACGCCGATTAATTGTTCCACCTCACGAAACCAGAAACTAAGCTGCTCCATTCTCCTAAGCTCCTCAAAGAAAATAGACGGTTTTTCAGCTTTCAGCAATGCTTTTTCTAGCTCTGCATAAATCCTCTCACAGGCGAGATAGCTTAAGTCCATTGTTTTTGACAATTCAATCGTCTCATCCGCCACAGTAAACTCAAATCTTGCGGCAAATTGAGCGGCGCGGAGCACTCGAAGCGGGTCTTCCACAAAGGTCTTCGTATTTACATGGCGAAGAACGCCCCTTTTTAGGTCATCCATGCCGCCAAAATGGTCGACAAGCTCTCCCGTCAGTACATCTTCCATCATCGCATTCATCGTAAAATCACGCCGCATCGCCGCTTTTTTCGTGCCTAAAAATGGGTCGACAAATACTGCAAAATCCTTATGCCCTCGCCCTGTCGCCTCCTCCTTTCTCGGCATGGCAATATCCAAGTCATAGCCTCGAAGTCCAAACACACCAAAACTCGCTCCCATTTCAAGACGTTCTCCGACGTTATCTAGAATTTCTCCGAGTTTTTCTGGTGTGATACCGTGAACTTCGATGTCGATATCTTTATTTTCTATTCCCATGTATTTATCTCTGACATAGCCGCCGACATAGAACGTTCGCCCTCCTGCCTCTGATACAAGAGCGGCTATATGTTTTGCCATACGGGAATTTTTATTTTCTGTCACATTCTCATCTCCTCACATACTCATACAGTTTCGTTCGTCAAATATTTATGCAACTGTGGAGCGGGATTTTCCATCTGCACAGTTGGTTGACGGAGTTTTTACAGCAAAAAATACGATAAAATGAATTCTTTTTTTATTTTATCGTATTTTTTTATAATTACAAGTGTTTGTTTGCACTATTTTCTTTCTAAGGGGATGTTTGGGGGAATATGTGAGAGGAGACGCTGATAGAGGAGAGAGGTATCTCCCCCTCAAACACGTTCGTTCCCACGATTTTTCGACATACGCTGATTTTTGCCGCCTCCCGCAAACTCGCAGCTACGCTGCTCAAACAGTGCTCCAGCGGCAAAGCTAAGTATATCGAAAAATCGCTCCACTCTCTATCGTTTGTGGGGGAGATACCTCTCTCCTCTATCAGCTGTGTATTGGCGAAACTCTATAACATTCTCTTTCATAAGGACTGCTACTACACAGTTTTAATATAAATTCTCCGCTTTTTTTACTTACAAAAATTTTACGCTATCTTGCACGACTCAAATCTTGCAAAGATTATTAAAGAAGCCTGTAACTTACCTTGTTTCAAATATGGGGATATAAGGGTCTTGAATTTTTGGAAATATATATTGTATTAAATGTAAAAATACAGTACAATACGAATATGAATGCAAGAATTCCCTTGCTTTAACTATGGGGAATGTCAAAACTGTAAAGGAAATCTATAACTTTAGGCTAGAAATTAAGATACCTTCTGGTTTTAATTAAACGATAGGTAAATAATTTAGAAAAAGGAAATATAAGTTAGAAAGGAATCAAGAACTATGGATATGCAAACTGCTACGATGAAAATGAAACAAGATAGCTATAAGATGGCAGCTCTCTCTACTTCTGAGAGAAATGCTATCCTTGCAGCGGTAAAAGAGGCTCTTTTGGCTAATCAGGAGGCTATCTTCTCTGCGAACCGGGAAGATTTGGACAATGCTGTGAAAAATAATATTGCTCCATCTGTTATGAAACGTCTGAAATTTGATGAACATAAGTTAAAGGATGTGACGACCGGAATTGATGAATTAATTAAATTAGAAGACCCTGTCGGAAAGGTTCAGCTTGCCAGACAGTTGGATGAAGGGCTGAATCTTTATCGAATTACTTGTCCGATTGGAGTAATCGGTGTTATCTTTGAGGCGAGACCGGACGCCTTGATTCAGATTTCTTCTCTCTGTATTAAGAGTGGAAACTGCGTTGTTCTAAAGGGTGGCAAGGAGACGGCGTGTACGAATAAGGTTTTATTCGATATTATTTATAAGGCGGCAATCGAGGCGGGAGCTCCTTCGGGATGTATGCTTCAGGCGGAGCTTCACAATGAAATTGCGGAACTTTTATCTTGCCATGACTCTGTCGATTTATTAATCCCAAGGGGGTCTAATTCTTTTGTTCAGTATATTATGAATAATACAAAGATTCCTGTTATGGGACATGCGGACGGAATTTGTCATATTTATGTGGATAAGGCGGCGGATATGAAAAAGGCTCTTCCGATTATTGTTGATGCCAAGACTCAGTATACTGCTGCCTGCAATGCAGTTGAGACTTTGCTTATTCACCGTGAAATTGCCGCAGAGGCTCTTCCAGTTATCGCAGAGGAATTAGAGAAAAATCATGTGAAAATCCGCGGCACAGAGGAAGTCGCTCGCATCATTCCTTGTGAGATTATGGGAGAGGAAGAATTTAATACAGAATATCTTGAACTTATTCTCTCTGTCAAGATTGTGGACTCTGTAGATGAGGCGATTTCTCATATTAATCGATTTGGTTCTCATCATACGGATTGTATTATTACGCAGGATTCGGATACGGCAGAGAAATTTATGCAGCTTGTGGATTCAGCTGGGGTTTATCAGAACTGTTCTACGAGATTTGCCGATGGATTCCGCTATGGGTTTGGAGCGGAAGTTGGAATTAGCACAGGGAAAATACATGCAAGAGGACCAGTTGGATTGGAAGGGCTTGTGACGTATAAATATAAGCTTTTTGGCGATGGTCATATTGTGGGAGATTATGCGAGTGGAATGAGAGAGTTTCATTTTGAGGACTTATAGGAAAAATTGAGGATTTTGGTGAGGTGTTGAGAACGTAGAGTGGAGGGGAAATGGCAAAAAAGACGCTGAGAAGATAGAGCGGAAAATGGCAAAAAGACGCCGAGAGAGTAAGAAGGGCTATGCGCCGTAAACACGTTCGTTCCCACGATTTTTCGACATACGCTGATTTTTGC
>JAUUSJ010000148.1 GCA_030841965.1 Blautia sp. | reverse complement strand
CTAAGTATATCGAAAAACCGCTCCACTCTCTATCGTTTTTAGAGGACATATCTCCTACCTCTCTTCGCTGTGTACTGGCAAACACCTTAAAAAATTGAAAATTTTTTTATAAGGATAGCTACTACACAGTTTTAATATGAATTTTACGATTTTTTAACTACAAAATTTTAAAATTCATATTAAAAAATTACTCTTTTTTCTGTCACAATCCAATCTGCTTTTTCGTCAAACTCCTCCGTTGGCACAGAGTCCATAATCTGAAAATCATACGCAATTGCAATCTTTTGAAGTCTTGGATGCTTTTTTAAATATCTATCGTAAAATCCTCCGCCATATCCCACTCGATTCTTCTGCTCATCAAATGCAACTCCCGGCATAATAATCAAAGCTTCCTCATCTTCCACTTTCTTCTCCTCGCTCGGAATAGGTTCCAAAATTCCATGCCTATCAGCCACCAATTCCTCCTCAGAAGAAAAAGCATAAAACTCCATATTCTCTCCAATCACGGTCGGCGCTGCAACTATCTTTCCTCGCTTTCTCGCTTCATCTATGAGATAATCTGTCATCATCTCACCATTATAGCTCATATAAACAAGAATTGTCTTCGCCGTCTGAAACACTTCCAATTCTAACACTCTTTTCGTGCAAACCCTTGCAAGCCTTTCTCGCTCCTTTACACTTAAATCCCTTCTTTTTTTTATCATTTCCCTTCTAATTTGCTTTTTCATGATTTTTTTCATATCTCTCTTTAAGGTCTGTGATTGTTCCATCCTCGTTTTCTATACTGACATTATTTAACGTCGCTCTCAAATTCTTTTGGATTGCTAAAATATATTCTGTACGAAGTGCCTTTTGCTCTTCCTTCTCCTCCTTCGTCAATCCAACCTCTTTTGCCTTATGATAAAGTTCATTAATTCTTGCAATCTTTTCTTCATTCATAACTTTAATCTCCCTTTATTTATCTCTTTATAATAATTTAGCCAGAAAACCCATGGTCTTTAGACCGTGGGATGAATGGCGTTACACCCGACAAAGTACACGAAAAACATTGTATTTCAACAAAACACATGATATCATATAAATATGTAAGCACATCACATTCGTACTTTGACAAGTTAAAATAGGTGGTTGTACTGTCTAATCGTACCGTACGTAAAATTTTAAGCGTCAGTTAGCCTTCTGCAAAAAGTATAGTCATATTGCTTACAGTAAAAAGTAGCGTTGTGGACGGAAAAGTCCTATACAGTAGTGGCGAAGTGGACACGCCAATAAGAATAAGGGTTGCCTGACTTTTCAGGTGGAAACTGAAATACCAGACTTCTTAAATAGGTGCGAAGCCCCTTACCTTTAGGTGATGGGTAGTTCACAATATCTATGTTTACCTATAATACTAATACTTTAGCCATTAGAGTATCAGCCATAACACCATGAAACAGCAAAGTCACCTTATCCCGCCAACACCCAGCCAAGAGAGCAGACAGATATCTCCTCCGAAAACGATAGAGAGTGGAGCGGTTTTTCGATATACTTAGCTTTGCCGCTGGAGCACTGTTTGAGTGCCGTAGGCGCGAGTTTGCGGGAGGCGGCAAAAATCAGCGTATGTCGAAAAACCGTGGGAACGAACGTGTTTACGGAGGAGATATCTGTCTGCTCTCTTAGCGTCTGTCTCTTATAACATCTATCTCTTATAGCGTCTGTCTCCTAGCATCTATCTCTCAACCTCTATCTCTTAGCACTCATCCCCCCTATACTGCGTCTTATACATCAAATACTCCTTCTTCTCAATATAACTAACAATACTAAAATTCTCCCTCTTATGAGCCAAGAACAACGTCCCCACTTCTTTTCCCTCAATAATATCATTCAAGACAGAAACATTCTCCCCACTCGCAATGACCATATCCGCCCCGGAATCCGTACAAATCGGAGCCGCCGCTAATTTCGTCGCCATACCTCCTGTCCCAAGATTAGAAGTAACTCCCTTCGCCATATCCAAAACCTTATCATCCACCGTCTGAATCTCCTTAATCAACTTCGCGTCTGGATTTTTATGTGGGTCATCTGTATAAAACCCATCGATATCTGTGAGTAAAACAAGTAAATCCGCACCGACTAAAGCAGAGATGACCGCAGATAACGTATCATTATCTCCAAACTCAATCTCCTCCGTCGAGACAGTATCATTTTCATTTACAATCGGAATAATTCCATGCTGAAAAAGCTGCTCAAATGTATTTCTCGCATTTCTCCTTCTCACTTCTTTAATCATCGTCTCTTTTGTTATCAAAATCTGTGCCGCCTTTTGATTATACTCCGCAAAAAGCTTCTGGTAAATAGAAATTAATCGTCCCTGACCGACCGCCGCACATGCCTGTTTTAATGGGAGGGTATCTGGTTTCGTCGTAAGTCCCATAAGTTTTCTCCCGACACCGACTGCACCAGAGCTTACAAGAACAACATCTTTTCCCTGATTACGAAAATCAGATAAAATGCGAACTAATTTCTCCAGTTTTCCAAAATCAAGTCCTCCTGTCTCTTCATGTACAAGAGAAGAGGAACCTATCTTTACAACAATTTTCTTCTTATTCTTTAACTTCTCTCTATTGTTCATAATTCATCCTCTTTTTCATATTTCTTTCTTCCAATAATATATACAGCATTATAGATGGACATCATCATTCATGGAAGCGAATTGCTCCCATCTATATATCTGCTTTAAAAAGCTTTCATCATAGATTCATCCTTCTCGCAATCTCCTCCGCCACACGAATTCCATCTATCGCCGCTGAGGTAATTCCCCCCGCATATCCAGCACCCTCTCCACATGGAAAAAGCCCCTTCATACTACTCTCAAATTGTTTATCTCTCACAATGCGAAGCGGAGAGCTTGTCCTTGACTCGATGCCACTGATAAGAGTATCCTTATCGGCATACCCCTCAATCTGGTCGTTAAATTTTTCAATTCCCTCTTCTATCGCCTCGCAAATATAATCAGGAAGGCAATCTCTCACATTTCCAAAGGAGAACTCTCCTTTCATGGATGGCTTAACTTCCCCAAAGCTCTCCGAAATCTGATTTTTTTTAAAATCTTCTAATCTCTGTACTGGGATTTTTCCGCCGCAGATTTCATACGCTTTTCTCTCCCATTTTTGTTGAAATAATACTCCGGAGAGTGGATGGACAGATCCGTAATCTTCTTTTGTGACATTAACTACAATGGCGGCGTTGGAGTTATCTGCCATACGGTCTGAATTGCTCATACCGTTTATCGCAAGATGCCCTTCCTCGGAGGAGGCATTTACGACAAAACCTCCTGGACACATGCAAAAAGAATAGACATTCCTTCCATTTTTCGTTCTCGCCGTCACTTTATACGGTGCAGTGCCAAGAAGTTTTGCCTGCCTGCTCTCCCCGTACTGAGAGCGGTTTATCATTTCTCTTTTATGTTCCACGCGAACGCCCATCGCAAATGCTTTTGACTCCATCTGAAGTTTTTTATCATGTAGCATAAAAAATGTATCTCTCGCACTATGACCAGGTGCTAATACTACCATATCACAGTCGAGGAAATAGGCATCCTCCATGCCTTCGTTAATCCAAAGACCTTTTAACTTTCCCCTGCCATTCTCCTCGATTGTCGTCACCTGATTCGAGAAACGAATCTCTCCGCCGTATTTTTGAATGGTATTTCTCATATTGGTGATGATATCTCGAAGGCAGTCTGTACCAATATGCGGCTTCCCGTCGTAGAGAATTTCCTCCTTTGCACCGTGAGCGACAAACTGTCTTAATACCTCATCATTTCTTCCAAATTTATCATTTACCGTCGTATTTAATTTGCCGTCGGAAAATGTTCCAGCCCCTCCCTCTCCAAACTGAACATTTGAATTTGGAAGAAGCCTCTCTCCACTCCAAAACGCCTCAACGTCCTTGACACGCTCTTTTATCGCTTTTCCCCGCTCCAGCAAAATGGGCTGATATCCTGCTTTTGCGAGCATTAAGCCACAGTATAATCCCGCAGGTCCTGTTCCTATAATAACAGGACGTTTTTTTGTTTTTGCAATCTCGTTTGCAGTATAGGGAAAATGATAGGGAACTTGTTTTACTCTCGATATCCCCCGATGTTTTCTTCTTAAGAAGCGCTCCTCCCATTTCTTTGGCATAGATACATCAACTGTATAACTATAACAGAGATTTTCTTTTTTTCTCGCATCAATGGACCTTCTTTTTATGGAAAATTTTGGAGTCTCCTTTAAGCCTAGTTTTTCCCTAATCTTTTCCTCGAGCTCTTTTTTTTCATGCTCCACTGGCAGTTTTATCTCACTTACTCGAATCATCTCGTTTTACGCCTCAATTCCTTTATATATTCCCTCTATTTGTTTTTCTCTTTTTTGCCAATGATTTTCCTCTCGCTTTATCGGACTGATGATGACTTGATAAATATCCACTTGCAAATGCCCATTGGAGATTATATCCCCCACAGATTCCATCGACATCAAGCAATTCTCCGACAAGATAAAGCCCCCTCACTAATTTTGACTCAAAATTTCTTGTAATCTCAGAAAGCTCCACCCCTCCAGCACAGACTTGTGCGTTGGAGAAATCATTTGTGCCCTCAATTTCTACCTCAAAACATTTTAAGGTAGAGGCAAGCCAAGAAACAAAATCTTTCGTTATTCTATCACAAGTTTTCTCAATAGAAAAGCCCTTTTCCTTTAAAATTGCAAAAACCAGGCTTCGATTTAGAAAGCCACAAAGCCAATTTTCCACTGTTTTATTGGCGTCTAAACATTTGGCGTCCCAAAGCTCGTCCTTAAGTTTTTGCAACTCCCAGTCTGGAAAGAAATCAATCTCTACTGTCGCTCTCTTTTTTTGTCGAACTGCATTTGCCACAAATCGACTAATCTGAAATACCAAAATTCCCGATATGCCGTAGGAGGTTATCTGTAATTCCCCCTCTTCTCTTTTTACCTTTCTTCCGTCTATTTTAAGAGTGATTGTCGCATTGCATCTGACTCCTGCTGCCAGAGTAATTTTAGAGTTTCTTGTCTTTAGGGCAGTAAGCGCTGGAACGACGGGGACAAGATGATGCCCTAATTTCCTCGCCAACTCATAGCCACTCCCATTGCTTCCAAGTTTTTCACCCGCTCTCCCGCCAGTTGCTAAAACGACATTTCTCGCCCGATAAATTCGTTTTTCATTTTGTTCTTCCTGTTTTTTATTTTGGTTTTCTATTCGATTTTCTCTCTGACTTTCTTTTTGATTTCTCTGTTTTTTTCCCTGATTCTTATTTTGTTTTTTCTGTTTTTCGTTTTGTTTTCCCGCTTCCTTTTGTCTTTTTTTCGCCTCTATGTAAAAAATATCTCCCTCTTTTTTTAGAATTTTTACTTCTGTATCTACCTCTATCTCAACCCCTAAACGCTCCATCTCATATAAGAGAGCCTCCACTACGCTCGCCGCCTGCTGAGAGTTCGGATAGATATATCCATTTTTTTCCATTGTCATAAGTCCAAGGCTACGAAAAAAAGAAATGGTATCATAAGGCCCAAACCTCTCTAGACTCTCTCTCACAAAGTCCATCTGGTCGCTATGATAACATTTCTCACTCCAATATAAATTGGTCATATTACATTTGCCGTTTCCAGTCGCAAAAATCTTTTTCCCCACCTTTTCCATTCGCTCAAGAACAAGGACATTCTGATTGGCTCTCGCACTCTCTATCGCCGCCACCATACCAGCTGCCCCCGCCCCGATTATAATTTTATCGTATATTTTCATCTTTCCTTTTCCTTATAATCTCCTCATCTTTGCGTTCGATAAAACTTTACAAAGTCATATATACCTCAGTCACTATCCTTCCTATATTCTGCGACATTCTCGGTATAATCAGCCAAAACTTTGATTCATCTTATCTTTAAACTAACTAGAATAAGTCTCCAAAAACTCATAGAGCTCTGACTCCGTATAAAGTCCCTGTCCGAGTAAAATCTTTCTCTGCTCCTCGTAGGGAAGATGCTGTAAGATGAGGTTCGTGTACTCATATATCTGATTCTCGTCCCCTCGGTAGACCACAATCTGGTCGTCCATCAAGCCGAGACGATAGTCATAATCTCTCACACTCTGACTCACCTTCGCATCTGTCTCTACTGCATCTGTCTTTTCTTCCTGCTCTTTTTTTGCCCGCTGCTCTTCTTGCTCATACCACTCTATCCTCTTTTTATCTACGGCGATATCTTTTTGCACAACCTGGATAAAAAATCCGATAGAAAAGATAAGCATAAAAGCGATAACGAGCCGTCTTATTGCATTTACCATGTCAATCCCTCCTCTTTTCTTTCGTTTTATAGCCCATCTATGAGTCATTATAGTAGAAGTATTGACATCTTTTTCTCTTCTTATTCTCTAGTATAATTGGTATTTTTTAAAATTTCTTCTTGTTTTTCTTCCATAAGAATACGCTCATCCTCCTCCATATGGTCATAGCCAAAAAGATGAAGCATACTGTGAGCCACTAAGAAGGCAAGCTCTCTTTGCTCACTATGTCCATAGGCAGCCGCTTGTTCTTTTACCTTGTCGAGAGAGATAACGATATCTCCGAGCATAAGTTCCCCGCTCTCTGGCTCAAAGGCAAACTCGTCCTGCTCCAAAAAATCAAAATTCCCTGGCTCAAAATAGTCAATCATCGGAAAAGAGAGAACGTCAGTCGGCGCATCGATTCCCCTTTGTTCTTTATTTAACTTATGGATTCCCTCATTATCTGTCAATATAATAGAGACACTGCATTCATACGGACATTCCTCGTAATCTACCGCCTCGTTGATTACCTCAGATATAATCGGTTCTGGCTCAAAAGAGAGTTCTATATCGCATTCTTTTTCAATCTCGATTGTCATCCTAATCCTTCACTCCTTTCATCATATCAATCCCATGATACCAGAATCAAAAAACCTTTTGACCCCTTTGATACCGGATTGCTCCGCACAATATGCTCCCGCAATCCTCATCTTGTCAATCTGCTCTATCTGTTTTTCTTTTCTTTTTTATTTTTCTTTGCCTCCGCCTTTTTTGCCTCGTACTGGTCGTAAGCCGTGACTATCTTTTGCACAAGCGGATGTCTGACAACGTCCTTACTCGTCATACGGCAGATGCCAATCTCGTCCACATTCCGAAGCACATAGAGTGCCTCGTCAAGCCCCGACCTCGCTCCTGCCGGCAAATCCTTTTGCGTCAAATCGCCTGTAATAATAGCCTTTGAGCCAAATCCTATTCTCGTCAGGAACATTTTCATCTGAGCTGGCGTCGTGTTTTGCGCCTCATCCAAGACGATAAAAGAATTATCCAAAGTTCGACCCCTCATATAGGCGAGAGGTGCCACCTCGATGAGACCTTTCTCCATATTTTTCATAAAAGTATCTGCGCCCATAATCTCGTACAATGCATCATAGAGTGGTCGAAGATAGGGGTCTACCTTACTCTGTAAATCCCCCGGCAAAAATCCAAGCTTCTCCCCAGCCTCAATCGCTGGTCTCGTCAAAATAATTCGGTTTACTTCATTATTCTTAAATGCCGTAATCGCCTTCGCCATCGCAAGATATGTCTTTCCCGTTCCCGCAGGTCCAATGCCAAATACAATCATTTTCTCGGAGATTTCATCGAGATATTCCTTCTGACCAAGCGTCTTTGGCTTAATCGGCTTTCCAGCTATCGTATGACATATAATCTCAGAATCCAATGCCCTCGCCTCCTCAAGCTGGTCTTCTACTGTCAGCGAAAGTGCATAATCGACATTCTGCTCTGTAATCGTATTGCCTCCCTTAGAGAGCTCATAGAGATAGTGAACTACCTTTTGTGCTCTCTTAATACTCCCTGTATTCCCCACGATTCTTAATTTATCCTCGCGAAGAATAATGGAGACATGAAGCTGCCTCTCTATCTTTTTCATATATGCATCGAACTGACCAAAAATATTGGAGGCATGCTCCGATGTAATATTTATTTCCTCTTCGTACATACTCATATTTACTGTCCCTCACTGTCTTTTTGTTGCTTTTCTTTCAATGAGTCCTCCACAGCGCTCTTATTGATGGTTCGTATCTTTGCAATAGATTCATTGACGATAATCTTCCCCTTTGCACTGCATCCTTCCTCACTGACTTCTATTTTAACATGATTCTCTAAGATTGACACCCCCTTTTTTTTCAATCCATCTAAAAACTTATTTAGACGCTCTTTTGCCCTTTTTTCCATCTCCTGTTTCGTATCCGTCTTTCTTCTTTGCTCATAGTTTCTCCATGTGATTTTTTCCAACGCCACAGGCAAATATAAATTTGTACCGATTTTTAATTGCTTCTTCTCGGACAATATATCATAATTTTTATTATTTTCCATTTTTTTCCATAATTTTATCTGATACTCTCCAACCTGAATCGTATAATTTTTTATCTCTTCCCCTGTATATTTTTTCTCATAATAACTACGCTCAAAAAAATCCTCATACTGATACGTCGTCTTACCATAGACATCCCCATCCGCCGCAACTTTTCCCGCCTCAAGCATCTCATTTGCATCATCATAAATATAAATAAGACCTGAGATTAGAGTATCTCCTTTTTTTACCTTATCCCCCTTTTTTACGAGCGGAGTTCCCTCTCTCGTGACAATCGAAGTAATCGTGGCAGATTTTCTCGCACTAATATCACAGGGCTTTTCTTCCTTCTTACTCGTATCCGTCTGAAGTGATTCCTTTAAATGCACAGTCAGCCTTGTTCCGTCAAGCTCACAAGACACCCAAGCGACATCATCAAAATCCTCCCTCATATCCTCCTCAAGCTTTGCACAGTTTACTTCCTTTTTTTGAATACCAGATAAAATATTTTTTTGCCTCATATATTTTAATATTTCCTCCTCAGTATGACTATATGTGCCAATCACCTCAATATCCCAGACAAATAAAGATAAAAAATAGACAAGAAACACACAGAGAAAAAAGCCCAACACAAATATCTTTCTCTTTCTATGACAATGCAAAAAAAACGGAAGACCACATTTTTCCAAGACGGTAAGCTTTGTATTTGTCTTTTCCACCACGGCTTCCATTTCCTCAAATCCTCTCCTGCTTACAAAACATTCGTAATAGTCCTTTTTATATGTAATATTCCAGAGCAAGATATCCTTCTTGCCACATAGAGTAAAAAAACGCTCAATCGCATTTCCCTCCACTTTTAATTTTATATATCCGCCCAGATAGCGAAAGAGGCTAATTAGCATAAGGAATACCTACCTTTTCCATCTCATTTTTTACAAAGCGTGAAATCACTGATAAACCATTATTGACGATTGCAAAAATTCCAATTTTCAAAACTATAAATACATTCTTATTTGCGGTGAACATACTCAATTGTATCAATTTTCCCTAACACCTTCATCGACTCGTTTGTGAAATATTCGATTAATAAGTTACTCCCTTTTATAATCAATACTTGCTTTTTTCCCTGAATTGCAATAATCTCATCTGTATATTCCAAAATTCCTCGATAGTTTTGTATTTCCGCCTCTTTATTTCCTGTCACCAACAAAACAAGCGCACCAAAGACAATATCTTCTGGGACATTCATTGGTACGCCTTTTTTGTCTATTTTTTGATTTTTTCTTCTCATCTTCCATCCCCCAGATTATAAAGCTTTACTTACGAAAGTCTCAGACTATCATTTCTATGGACTTTCTTAGCTCTATCTTATGCTTTGGAAAGATTTTTTATTCTTTTTTTCCCTTCATATATTGTTTTCCTTTATGGGAGTGGTGGAATGGGGACAGACGCTAAGAGAGTCCCAAGATTGATGAAGTGGGAACAGACGCCAAGAGAGTCCCAAGCTATGTGCTCTAAAAACACGTTCGTTCCCACGGTTTTTCGACATACGCTGATTTTTGCCGCCTCCCGCAAACTCGCTCCTTCGTCGCTCAAACAGTGCTCCAGCGGCAAAGCAATGTCATTTAGTTAGTGGTAAGTATA
>JAUUSJ010000340.1 GCA_030841965.1 Blautia sp. | reverse complement strand
CAGCGTATGTCGAAAAACCGTGGGAACGAACGTGTTTTTAGAGAACATATCTCCTACCTCTCTTAGCGTTTCCTTTCTCGTCTCCTCTTTCCTACCTCTCTTAGCGTTTCCTTTCTCGTCTCCTTTTTCCTACCTCTCTTAGCGTTTTCTTTCTCGTCTCCTCTTTCCCACCTCTCTTTGCGCCTCCCCTCTCTCAACCCTCTTAGCATCTCCTCCCCTCAAAATTCTCTTTACATTCTAGTAATTGAATTTCCCCCTTTTCATTTTGAGAAATAAAATTGTCACAAAAAATGAAGCCAATTCTGCTGCTACAATAGATAGCCAAATTCCATCAATCCCCCAAAAAACAGGTAAAATCAGAGCCGCAATTATTTTGAATAATAAAGTTCTAAGGAATGAAATCAATGCAGAAGTCAGTCCGTCGTTTAATGCGGTAAAGAAAGCGGAACCGTAAACAGCAATACCAGCAAATAGGAATGAAAATGAAAAAATCCTAAAAGCTCTTATGGTCATTGCCAGAAGCTCTGTATCGTAGCTGACAAAAATTTCTGATAACGGTCTTGCGGTGAGTTCTGCCAAGGCAAACATACATATTGAAAAAACAACAATAATAAAGATACTCTTTTTTAGCAACCCCTTTGTCTCACTATGGTTTTTTGCCCCAAAATGATAACTTACAATCGGGGCAGTTCCAGTGGAATATCCGAGAAATATAGCGGCAAAAATCATATTTACATACATTAATACACCGTACGCGGCAATTCCATTTTCGCCAGCATATTTCATTAACTGAGCGTTATATAATATACTAACTACCGAAGTGGAAATATTTGTCATAAGTTCCGAAGAACCATTTGTGCAGGCTTTTAACAGAGCTTTTCCGTCAAAACTTGTCTTGGTCAGACGAAGCAGACTTGAATTATCTCTGCTAAAATAGATAAGCGGTATAATTCCTCCCAATATCTGACTGATTGCGGTTGCAGTCGCAGCACCAGCAATTCCCCATGAAAAAACTGCCATAAATAGAGCATCTAGAATCATATTTGTAATGCCGCATATTAATGTGACAAAAAGTCCCAGATTTGGTTTTCCAGCAGTGACAAAGAAACTTTGAAAACCAAATTGCAGCATGAAAAAGGGCATACTAAAAAGCAGAATTTTTCCATACAATACACAATCTTCTAGAAGAACACCGCTCGCCCCTAACAATATGGCAATCGGGCGTATAAAAATAAATCCGATAATAGAAATAATAATACCGCTGATTGCAATAGAATATACAAACAACGAGAATAAGCGCTTTGCTTTATCATTATCACCTTCTCCCATCGTTTTCGATATTAAAGCACTTCCGCCAGCTCCAAACATGAAACCATTAGAAGCCAGTATCATTATGATGGGCACAATAAGATTTACAGCGGCAAAGGACGTTTTACCTGCGATATTTGATACGAAAAATCCGTCGACAACACTGTATAGTGATGAAAAAACCATCATAATAATAGAGGGAAGTGCAAAACGCAATAATTTATTATAATTAAAGTGGTCTGAAATTTGAATCTGCATAAATTACCTCCCTATTAAGTCAAGTCCTTTTTCCTTGAAAATCAAGGATTTTTTCGAT
>JAUUSJ010000339.1 GCA_030841965.1 Blautia sp. | reverse complement strand
TGCTCCAGCGGCAAAGCTAAGTATATCGAAAAACCGCTCCACTCTCTATCGTTTGCTGGGCATATACCTGCCTCCTCTATCAGCTGTGTATTGGCTAGAAAATTTAAGTGTTTGGTATTGTTCTGGTATTTTATTGTACTTCTGATTTAGTTCTGTTTTGCTAGAGATGCATAAAAAATTAAAAATAACTATGGGGATTAACTATTGTCACGGTTGAAAAATAAAAATAATCTAAAATAACCGCAGAAATATAACTATTCTTCGGTTCAAAATTCAAAATAATAGGAAAGAACTGTAAGAATATAGCCATTGTTGCAGTTGCAAACTGAAAATAATCAAAAATAACCGTAGAAATATAACTATTCTTCGGTTCAAAATTCAAAATAATAGGAAAGAACCGTAAGAATATAGCCATTGTTATGGTTGAAAATTAAAAACAATAAAAAATGACCGTAATAATATATGTATTCTTACAGTTGAAAAAATCAAATTATCTAAATGAACTGTAAGTATTTTTGTAAATTACAGTTATAATTTTAAAAAATAAAAAAATGACTGGAATATGATAAATATTATGAAAGGCAAAATTCTAAAATTATGTAATGAGTTGCCCGACAAAAGGCTGTTTTTTAATATTTATCTACAATATCTTGTGAAAATACTTACTATAAACAACTAAATATAGTGTTTGTAATTAGAAAACTGTCCATTTGTTGGGCAATTCATGTAATGATACTAGGGTCAAAAGGTCAGAAAACCGATGCAAGCTTGCTTGTAAGAGGGCTTTTGAACTTTTGAGAGTACTGGGCTTTAGTGAGGCCTGATTAGCGCCGACTGGAGTGAAACGTAGACATGGGAGTAGAGAGAGAGGGAGCATATTGTGCGAAGCAATCTGGCATTAAAGGTGGTAAAAGACCTTTTGCTCTCAGCATCATATAATATAGCTATGAAATAGCGCTATCCAGAAAACTTTGCTTTGATAGCTTGAAATTGTTAAAAATTGGAAATGAGAAGAGCAGGAAACTTATATTGAACTGTGTAGTAGTTGTCCTTATCTGTGTAATAATTATCCCTATCTGTGTAGTAGTTGTCTTTATAAAAAAGAATTTTAGATTGTTTTGCCAGTACACAGCGAAGAGAGCCAACCAATATGTCCTCTGAAAACGATAGAGAGTGGAGCGGTTTTTCGATATACTTAGCTTTGTCGCTGGAGCACTGTCTGAGCACCGTAGGTGCGAGTTTGCGGGAGGCGACAAAAATCGGCGTATGTCGAAAAACCGTGGGAACGAACGTGTTTTCAGAGGACATATTGGTTGGCTCTCTTTGCGTCTGTCCTCACTTATCTCTATATTAATATACTTAAATATACCTATAGCGATAGTCAATATACCAATTTATTTAGAAAAAACATATTGACAATATGATATTAAAATGATATCATATAAATATCAAAACAATAGCTAAAAACAAAATAAAGCAAAAGAAAAGATAGCTCACGAACTTGAGTGGTGATTTTCGGAAATTTTATTACTGAGAAGTTCACTGTATAATAAGATTTATACTATCTATAGTGTCTGCAAGAAGAGCAAAGAGCAAAGAGCAAAGAGCAAAGAGCAAAGAGCAAAGAGCAAAGAGC
>JAUUSJ010000147.1 GCA_030841965.1 Blautia sp. | reverse complement strand
AAATCAGCGTATGTCGAAAAACCGTGGGAACGAACGTGTTTTTCGAGGATATATCTACGGACTCTCTTAGCGTCTACCTCCAACTCTCTTCCCATCTGTCCCCACTCTCTCCAAAATTATCCACCGAACAAAAACTCCCCACTACCTCAACACAATTATCAAAATCACTTGAAGTCAATCAGCGAAGAATCCTCTTAATCTCTCGAAAAGCAAAAATACCACTCCCAATAAAAATACAAAAATCCGACAGATTAAAAATAACCTTCCTTCCCACTTTTTTATCCTTCCCCGCAAAGGTAAAATAATCTATGACATACCCTCTCACGAACCGGTCAATATAATTACTCAATCCTCCCCCCAAAATCAAACTGACCGCTAACTTTAACCCTCTATCCTTCTCCTCTCTCATAAGAACGAAAAGATAAATCACCAAAAAAACTAAAACCCCGCCAGAAATACATTTTAAAAGAAGAGGATGCCCCTCCAACGCTCTAAGCGCAGCCCCCTCATTATACGACTTTGTGACAATAATCTTCTCTCTACAAATCAGTCGCCTCTCTCCCTTTTTTATCTTTCTCTCAATATACTCCTTTACTCCTTCATCCACCAGAAGAATCAAAAGAATCACTCCAATATACAGCATCATTCTCCCTCCCTTGCATCACTTAAAACGAACTCTCGCATTTTTCGCTTCTTCCTTTTTATCTCTCTAAAATTTATCTCTAAAATTAGAATAACGTATTTTAACAAAAAAAGAAAGAGCTATCGTCAAATGATATTACATTTTTCAATAGCTCTTCCATTCACCAAGACAAGTCTACTCCTTATTCATCAACTGGCGACTCGCCATTCTCAATCTATTCACTAAATTAAAGCCTTATATAATGCAATAATATCCTCCATAGAAGCATCCTTTGGATTACCAGGAGCACAAGCATCATTAAATGCAGACTCTGCCAAGAAAGGAATATCCTCTTCTTTTACGATATCCTTTAAGTCTGCTGGAATTCCAACATCGATAGAAAGCTGCTGCACTGCGTCTACTGCTGCCTTTCTGTACTCTTCCTGAGTCATATCTTCTACGCCCTCAACGCCCATAGCGATGGCGATATCTTTATACTTTGTTCCTGTAGCATCAGCATTATAAGCCATAATACTAGGAAGCAAGATAGCATTGGCAACACCATGTGGTGTATCATATACAGCACCAAGAGCGTGAGCCATAGAATGCACGATTCCAAGACCTACATTAGAGAATCCCATACCAGCAATATACTGTCCAAGAGCCATTCCCTCTCTTCCCTCTGGTGTATTGTCAACAGCACCTCTTAGAGACTTGGAGATAATCTCGATAGCTTTTAAATGGAACATATCTGTTAATTCCCAAGCTCCCTTTGTAATATATCCCTCGATAGCGTGAGTCAAAGCATCCATACCTGTAGCTGCTGTCAATCCCTTAGGCATACTAGCCATCATCTCTGGGTCTACCACTGCGATAACAGGGATATCATGTGTGTCTACACAGACGAATTTGCGCTTCTTCTCAACATCTGTGATAACATAGTTAATCGTAACCTCAGCAGCTGTTCCAGCTGTCGTAGGAACTGCGATAATAGGAATAGAAGGATTCTTTGTAGGTGCAACACCCTCTAAGCTTCTAACATCCTCAAACTCAGGGTTAGCGATAATGATACCGATAGCCTTTGCTGTATCCATTGAAGAACCGCCGCCGATTGCGATAAGATAATCAGCTCCAGCATCCTTAAATGCCTGAACACCTGTCTGTACATTCTCAATCGTTGGATTTGGTTTAATATTAGAATATAACTCATAATCTAATCCAGCTTCATCTAAAAGGTCTGTCACCTTTGTGGAAACTTTAAACTTTACCAAATCTGGGTCAGAACATACAAAAGCCTTCTTAAAGCCTCTAGCCTTAGCCTCTGTCACGATTTCCTGGATAGCGCCTGCTCCATGATAAGATGTTTCATTCAATACAATTCTGTTTGCCATAATTACATTCTCCCTTTCTTAGTATGCGAACTCAGACCGACAATATCTCTAAAATGATATATGATAAATTAATATATTCTATCAATACTGCCATCGTTATGATATAAGTTTAACAATAATATAGGCAAAAAACAAGTTACACTCTCTAGCTTGTGTAAATTTTCATCAGTTTTTCATATTTTCCACAAAAATAAAACTATCCCATCTTCATAACTGGCTCTTTTGGAGCAAAAGATAAATCACATAGCAAATCCATCAATCGCTCTGGCATCGCCTCAATCAACAAATCCGTCAATTTCTCTGGACTCTTTTTCCTTCCCGTCGTCGCCCACTCAATCGTCATTGTGACCGATGCCCTACAATACATTTTTAATAAAAACTCGATATCTTCCTCTAGCTTTTTCCCGGTCTTCTTCACAATAATATCCGTATAAAATTTCAAAATACATTCATAATCATATTCCACCAAAGAATTATGGTCCTGTGACTGAAAAGCTGCCGAAAAGAAGCATCCATCCTCCGCAATACACTCAAACTTTCGGATTAGTCCTTCTCTTAAAGTGCACTCAATCCCCATCTGCTTAAATGATTTTTGAGCTAGCTTCTCAAAATACCAATTCACTAAATCATATTTATCGCAAAAATTTCGATAAAAAGTTTGCCTTGTCATACCACAATTCTCCACAATACTCTTTACTGTAATTTTATCCAAAGGTGTCGTCTCCATTAAATATTTAATAGAATTCGCCATCTTATACTTTGTCTTTTCGTTGCCCTCCAAATAAACACCCCTCTCACAGTTATTCTTTTTTTAATTATAATGATACCAGGGTCAAAAGGTCAAAAATCCGATGCAAGCTTGCTTGTAAGAGGATTTTTGACCTTTTGACCCGCCAAAAACAGGAATAAGTAGCCGTTTTTCGGAGAAAAATGAGCGGATTAGGAATGTTTTTGAGAATTGCGAGAGCACATTGTGCGGAGCAATTCGGTATCATAGGGGACAAAAGACCTTTTGACCCCAACATCATCATTATAATACAATTTTCGCTTTTTTCCAATATTCTCTGTAAAAGATGGAGTAAAATTTTTATAAGCAAAAAAAGCGAAGAACTCATAATCTCTGCAAAGTTCAAAACATAAAATAGATTCGCATTTTAAATAGAAAAAACGGATTGGCAAAGCCAATCCGCATCTGTCATAATCATTATACAATTCTTCTGATTCCGATAATCTTCATGCTCGTAGCAGAATCTCCTGCCACAATTCCTCTTCTTGAGTTTGCTGCATGTACGATTTTGTTATTACCCATATAGATTGCTATATGACCGCTATAACAAATAAGGTCTCCCGCCTTTGCCTGAGCTAAGCTTGCGACTGCCTTTCCGGAACTTCTCTGAGCTGCTGATGTCCGTGGAAGATTATATCCAAAGTTCTTAAACACACTCATCGTAAATCCTGAGCAATCTGCCCCACTTGTTAAACTTGTTCCTCCGTATACATATGGTCTGCCAACAAACTTAAGTGCATAATTCACAATCTGCTGTCCTGTTGTCTTCGCAGAGACATTCGATGATGTCACCTTAGATGAAGTTGAAATATATGACTTATTCACATATCCTGTAACAGAACCAGTCTTAATCTTATACCAGCTACCTGTCGTCGCTGTAATTGTAACCTGTGCATTCTTCTTCAATGTTGCTACCTTCTTGGATGAAGAAGAAGCTGATTTTCTAACTGTTAAGCTTGAAGCTGTCACCCAACCTGTCTTGGTTGTAGTCGTTGTCGTTGCTTTCTTCGTAGTCGTTGTCGTCTTTGGCTTTGTATATGTAACATAAGTTCTTCCAACATATCCTGTTGATGTTCCAGACTTTACTTTATACCATCCGACTACGCTTGTACTAGTAATTGTAATCTTATCACCAGCTTTTAAAACCTTAACTACTGATGATGAAGTGCTTGCTGACTTTCTAAGATTTACTGCTGACTTAATATACGCGGTTGTTGAAGAAGCTGCCTGTGCCTCTATTGTTATCTCGCTGCCAACTACTGTAGATACTGGTTGTACTAACATCATGGCTGCTAACGCGCACCCGACAACCTTTGTTGTTAATTTCTTCACCGAAAAACCTCCTATATTGTTCTGATTCATTATTTGCGTTTCTATTCTAATCAAATCTTTTGTTTTTTATTTCTGTAACAGTATACTATTTGTAACAAACTATGTCAAGATTATAAAATAACTTTGTGTCCATTCTGTGAACTTTTTTCATTATTTTAATATTTTTGTAATATTTCTTTAAGTTTTTTTAATATATTTTTTTACTCTTCCCTTGTTTTATCGCATTTTAAGCAGTTTTTTCTTCCTTTGTTCTGTAATATTTGTAATAATTCAGAATATTTTGTCTATTTATGACAAAGCCTTTCTTGCCATAAAAAATAAGTAGATTGATTGTCTTTTTATCCAATCAACCTACTTATTATAAATAACTTTCTATTTAATGATGTTGGGGTCAAAAAGTCTTTTGACCCCTATGATACCGAATTGCTCCGCACAACGTGCTCCCGCATCTACGTTCCACTCCGGTCGGCGCTAAACGGGCGTCACTGGCGCCCAGCGCCTCATTTAATTCATAAACTATTATACAATTCTTCTGATTGCTAAGATTGTCATGCTTGTAGCGGAATCTCCAGCGACAATTCCTCTTTTTGGATTCGCTGAATGTACAATCTTATTATTGCCCATATAAATTGCGATATGACCGCTATAACAGATAAGGTCTCCTGGCTGTGCCTGAGCTAAGCTTGCTACCTTCTTTCCAGCAGTTCTCTGTGCTGCTGATGTTCTAGGAAGAGTATATCCAAAATTCTTAAAGACACTCATCGTAAATCCAGAACAATCTGCTCCTTTTGTCAAGCTCGTTCCTCCATATACATATGGATTGCCGACAAACTTCAATGCATAATTTACAATCTGCTGACCCTTTGTCTTGGAATTACCAACAGAAGAACTTGTGACTGTCTGATTCGTCGTTGTTGTTGTACTGCTGCTTCCTGCCTTCTTAATATAAGCTTTGGATACATATCCTGTCGTGCTTCCGACTTTTACCTTATACCATGAACCTGTCGTTCCCTGAATCGTAACCTTCGTTCCGTATGTCAATACTTTGAGAACACTACTTGAATTACTAGCTGATTTTCTAAAATTCAAATAAGATGCAATGACAGTTCCTGTGCTACTGCTTGAGCTTGTACTAGAAGAACTTGATACTTTATTCGATGAACTAGAGGAAGAGTTAGAAACTGTTACATAAGTTTTTCCAACATATCCTGTCGTCGTTCCGACTTTTACTTTATACCAGCCAACTGTGCTCGTACTTAAAATAGTAACTGATGTTCCCTTCGTCAATACTTTTAAAACTTTCGCAGAATTGCTGGCTGTCTTCCGTAAGTTTACGGCGGACTTAATTGTTCCCTTTGTCGTTGTGGCAGCCTCTGCCTGAATTATATTATCTGTAAATATCGTATTGGTAACGGGTGCTTGAAAGAATAATGAAGCCGCAAAAAAAGCGCTTATTATTCTAGCCGTTGCTTTTTTCATAAATAAAATCCTCCTTGAGTTAAGTACTCCCCCTTAAGTACTGAAATTCTACAGACTCTATCTTACTATGTAATTGTGTCCATTTTGTGTCTTTTTTAATATTTTTGTAATATTTATTATTATTTCATTAATATTCGTATAGAAGAATCTTAATACCACTTTCCATTTTCAACCGATAAAAAAGAAAAATAGAGAGTGAAACCTACGCCTTAGACTTTCCACTCTCTATTTTACTTTTGCATATTTTACTTTTACAACTTTCCCAGCTGCACAGTTGCTTGACAAAGACATCATTATCCATGAAAGCTGATTACTCCGCACCTGATGCTCTCGCAATCATATTAGATAATTCGTCTTATCGCTAGAATTCTTGTATATGTAGCGGAATCTCCGTACACGATTCCTCTTCTTGAATTTGCCGCATGTACAATTTTATTATTCCCTGCATAAATTGCCACATGACCACTATAACAAATTAAATCCCCTGGTTGCGCCGCTGCTATACTACTCACCGCTCTTCCAGCTGTTCTCTGTGCGGCAGAAGTACGAGGAATATTATATCCGAAATGCTTATACACACTCATTGTAAAACCAGAGCAATCCGCTCCGCTTGTCAAACTTGTCCCTCCCCAGACATACCGGTTTCCGACAAACTGTCTAGCATAACTCACTACTTTTGTCCCTGTCACCTTAGCGGAAGAACTCGTTACCTTGCTGGAGCTAGAAATACTGCTAGAAGTAGAGCCTGTAGAAATATATCCTTTCTTTACATACCCTGTCTTCCCTGCGTATTTTACCTTATACCAGCTTGTCCCAGTGCTTAAAATAGTGACTTTTGAGCCTTTCTTTAGAACTTTAATAATCTGGGCTCTCGTACTTGCGGATTTTCTCATATTCAAATAATATGGCTTTACTGTTCCTGTCTTAGAGGAAGAACTAGAGCTTGTGCTAGTACTCTTGACAGATACCCAAGCCTTCTTGATATATCCATATGTTTTATTGTATTTTACTCGATACCAACTTCCTACCGACTTTACAACTGTTACCTTTTTCCCTCTAAGTAAGATATAATAAATCTTACTCTTATCACTTGCAGATTTTCTCATATAAGCTGGGTATTTAATCGTTCCTGTCTTAGATGCCGCTTCTACTTGAGGCATCCAATCCTGTGAATCGCCTATATTTACATTTTGCATTAACATAATTGCTATAAGAAAACAACTTATTATCTTCAACAAAATCTTTTTTTTACCCATTTCTTCTCTCCTACTTTTTCTAATTCCCCCTATTTGTTTTTTCTTCGTAACGATTCAAATCCAAAAGATTTTTGATTTTCGCTCTGAATCGTTAGTTTTAATTGATAATTCTTCTAATCGCCACAATTGTTCTATAGCTTGCATTATTGCCGATGATAATACCTGTTGTGGAAGATGACGCATGCACAATTTTATTATTACCCATGTATAATGCCACATGACCACTATAACAAATCAAATCTCCTGGCTTAGCTGCTGAGAGACTTGAGACCTTTGTGCCCGCCGACCTCTGTGCATAGGAAGTTCGAGGAATTGTATATCCAAAATGCTTATATACACTCATCGTAAATCCTGAACAATCCGTTCCATTTGTCAAGCTCGTTCCACCGTAGACATATGGATTTCCTACAAATTTAACCGCATAATCTACAACGTCTTGTCCTGTCACATTCTTATTTGATGTTTCCGTCTTATTGGAAGAACTATCCGTTGTTGTCTGCGTTGTATTTTCTGTCGTTGATGTCTCATCTTTCACTAATGTTATGTATTTTTTCGCAACATATCCTGTCTTATTGCCAGATTCCACTTTATAGAAATCCCCGCTTGTCGCTTTGATTGTTACTTTAGAGCCTTTTACAAGTATTTTGTTAATACTGGATGTATAATTAGCTTTCGAGCGAACTGCAACCCAAAGCGCCGATACTTTTCCCTGTTTGTCAGTGGAGCTCCCCTGCTCTTTTATCGTTGCACCTAGGGTGATAAATGTTCTCCATACATATCCTGTTTTTCCGTTCGCCTGTACCTTATACCATCCACTGCTCGTATCTAAAACAACAACTTCTTGATTGGTCCGTAATGTTGCTATAATCGATGAGCTGGAACTGGCCGAGCTTCTCATATATACTGCACTGTCCACTGTTCCTTTTCTCTGGGCGGCTTCTACAGTTATTGTGGTTCCTATTTGTTGACTGATTGGAGTAGCTTGTGTCACTGCTGTTGCCAATGCGAGACTTATCGCTATCCTTTTCATTCCTTTTACCATAATACCTCCTAAAATGTATCATTTATACTCTTTGATTATACTCTTTTTCATCGATTCATTAACAGGATTATAATATATGGAATATGGTTTGTCAATATTTATTTAATAATTTTGTAATATTTTCGTCGGTTTTGTTTATATATTGTAACAATTTGTTATATATTTGGAGGAGGATTTGAGATTAGGGAATGGAATGGAAGGAGACGCTAAGAGAGCAAACCGATACCTCCTCCGTAAACACGTTCGTTCCCACGGTTTTTCGACATACGCTGATTTTTGCCGCCTCCCGCAAACTCGCGCCTACGGCACTCAGACAATGCTCCAGCGGCAAAGCTAAGTATATCGAAAAACCGCTCCACTCTCTATCGTTTTCGGAGGAGGTATCGGTTTGCTCTCTTGGCTGTGTATTGGCGAAAAAATTTAAATTTCATTACATTAATATTTTATATGTAGTCTAGCATCTTCATACAAATTTTCTTTTTCAAGAGCTTATAAAGGTTTCTAAAAAACAGTTCTCTATTCGTTTGATATTAAATAGACGACTATTCACTATTAAACAGACCAATATTCACTCTTTTTTACATCGAATAAAATCTATCTCATAGATAGTAGCGTAAGGTTTCAAAAAACTTATGAAAAACAAAAATATTTTTTCTTGACATTATAGGGTTTTTGAATTATCATAATAAATAATAATAATTATTATCATTTTAGAAAGGAGGACCATTTCGATGAATAAAACAGGCATGATTAAAAAAAGTAGACAACGTGAAGCCATTTTAGCTAATTTGAGGAATCGTTGTGACCATCCTACTGCTGATACCATCTACACTGACTTAAGAGCTGAGTACCCTAATATCAGTCTCGGCACTGTCTATCGCAATCTATCCTTATTAGCGGACTGCGGTATTATCTCAAGAGTTACATGTGAAAGTAAGGTAGAACATTTCGATGCGAGAACAGATTCTCACTATCATTTTATCTGCAAAGATTGTGGCTGTGTACTTGACCTGCCATTGTCCTTCCTTACCGATATAAATATATTGGCCAATGATAGTTTCTCTGGTCAAATTACCGACCATGCTACTTTCTTTTATGGTTATTGTTCTAACTGTCTTTCAGAGAAATCTAAAGATGAGAGATAAAAGCTTTTACAAAAATCATGATAAGAAAAGCATCATAGAAATTTTATATGAAATTCATTTTTTGTTCATATAATTTTGATATACTAAAAAAAGTGGTTAAAAGATATTTTTCTTTTGATCACTTTCTTTCGTTTTAGGATAGTTAGTGTTGACTCTTTCAAGTTAGCTTAAACTAATTTTGAAAAATTTTTTCAATAATGCTTGACATTGAAAATAAAACATGCTATTATAATTTCAGTAACAATTACTATTATTATTTTAAGGAACTTTATATATCGACTTCATTGTTGTGTCTCATTTATATTCAATTTACATAAGAAAGAAGATATCTTCTCACTTATGATATATTGATAGATGAGAGAATTAAGGAAGATTGAATATAGATGAGACGCAACAATTATTTGAAGTCTAAATTTAAATAAGAAAAGGAGAATATAACGATGAAAAAATTTGTATGTATGGTATGTGGTTATGTATATGAAGGCGAAGCAGCTCCTGAGAAATGTCCACAGTGTGGCGTTCCAGCAAGCAAATTCGTAGAGCAAACTGAGGAAATGAGCTGGGCAGCTGAGCATGTTGTTGGTGTAGCTCAGGGTGTTAGCGAGGATATCATCGAGGACTTAAGAGCTAACTTCAACGGTGAGTGCTCTGAGGTTGGTATGTACTTAGCTATGGCTAGAGTAGCTCATAGAGAAGGATATCCTGAGATTGGTTTATACTGGGAGAAAGCTGCTTACGAAGAGGCTGAGCATGCTGCAAAATTCGCTGAGTTATTAGGTGAAGTAGTAACAGATTCTACAAAGAAAAACCTTGAGATGAGAGTTGAGGCTGAGAACGGCGCTACAGCTGGTAAGACAGACCTTGCTAAACGTGCAAAAGCTGCTGGACTTGACGCTATTCATGATACAGTTCATGAGATGGCTAGAGACGAGGCTAGACACGGAAGAGCATTCAAGGGATTATTAGAGAGATACTTTGGATAAGATATAAGCCATATAAAAATTTTCAAAAAGAGGAATGGATTTCTCCATTCCTCTCAGACTGTAGACAAAGTCCTGGCGAAAGCCAGGTTTTTCTATGCTTCAAACCGTTTTTCTGGTATAATAGAAATA